>JAFTUJ010000392.1 GCA_017466305.1 Thermoguttaceae bacterium | reverse complement strand
CTCGCAGCCTTCGTTTTTGAATTCTTCCGCTATTTCGCGCAACTCGTCTTCGGTCGTTTCAAGGAAGTCGGCCAAGCAGGCGAGGCCGAAGAACTTTTTCGCGTCGCGATCGAGGAGTTTTTGGCAAAGGGCGCGCGCCGTTTTATCGACGTCGCCCTCGCAAAGGCGGCATTTTTGACGTTTCATCGGCGTTTATCGGACGAGGTAAGTCGCCATACTCTTGGATTTAAATTCGTTCGGGTTAATGATTTGCATTTGACGCAACACCGTGTTTTGCATCTTGACCGCCGGATTGAGGCAGTAGCGTTTAAACTCGTTTTTGAAACGAACGTCTTCGATCAGCGTTTCGTCGGCGTGCGGGAAAAAGAGTTTCATATACGCGGAACACAGACGGAAAACGGCCTCTTTTTCCCGGTTCGACGTTTCGCCGGTCGCCGATTCGACGCGCACCAATCGTTCGACTAAACCTCGATATCGCAGGGTTTCCCGCTTGTCGCGCAACATGTGCATAATCTCGGTGAAGTATTCGGCGTTCAGGGCCCAACCTTTGGCGGCGACCTCAATCGAAAGCGAAGGAATGTAACGTCCCGGGACGAAGCCGTGAACGCGTTGCAGAAGGGCGGAGTCGCGAAAAATTTCCGGCAACTCGCGAAACATATCGCGACCGTCGCTCATATCGTCGACGTCGATGTTTCCCAAAAAGATAATTCCGGCGTCGCCTTCGACTTGCGTCGAGCCGACTTTGACGCGACCGTCTTCCATATAACCTTTAAGGACTCCTCCCATCTCCTTGTCGTCGTTGAAGTTAATCGACTTAATTTCGTCGATCGCGACGAAGTCGTTGAAGGTAACCAACCCCTTGCGATGATTGCCGTCTCGAAGGTCGGCGAACATTTGCGCGCGACTCATACTCCCGCCGCCGACGAGCCAGCCGTATTTGCCGATCTTGCCGAAGATGTACGACTTGCCGGTCTGCTGCGGCGCCAGTTCGATCAAATTGACGCGCGGTTCGACGAACGGCAGCAAGCGCGTCAGCATCGTATGTTTCGCCAACGCAACGTCTTGCGGCGCGGCGCCTTGACGTGCGAACGCGTCGGGGTTATAGTCGATCGCGCCAAGCAATACGTCGATCCACTCCTCGATTTCGTATTCGGCGCGCGCTTGACGATAGGAATCCAGATCGACCTGATAAGGACGGAAGTTCTTAAATTCCAACAAGGTAAAGCGACCGTTTTTCTTTTTCGGCTCCGGCGGCAAATAGCCTAACCGCACTTTTCCCCAGCCGCCCGCTTCGCCGAGCAGTTCGTCTTTGACGCGTTCCCAAACGTAGTCTTCGATGATCGTTTCGTTATGCGCAAATCCTAAACTGTTGATTTCAAAGGTGTGTTCGTTCGTTTTCGGATTAAAAACGACGCCGACTTTCGCGAGAAAAGCTCGCGTTTCGCCGGAACTTAACGCTTCGTCGACCAAGCGTTCGCGGTCTTGGCGGTTGGGTATGATACGCGCGACGTATTCGCTAAGCTCTTGCAAATTATCGACTTGACCGTCGGCGTTTGCTTTGCGTTTGACGATCCAGTCGCGCAAAAACGCTTCAATTTTCGCGGCGCGAAAAACGGCGGCGACGGACGGGTCTTTGCATATCGTCGTTTGCGGGAAACATTCGCGTAATTTTTGGAAGTCGTACATTCTTTAAACTTTGTCGTTTAATTGGTTGAAACAAGCCGAAAAACCGACGGCGCGCTTTTAATTAGAGATCGTCAAACTCAGGGTTTTCAACGATTTGCGTTTCTTGATGGCGGCGCGTTTTATTGCTTTGACGCTGAGCAAACGACGTTAATTTTGATAACGACGCCGCGTCGTTTTGGCGGCGAGCAAAGACGACGAAGGGAACCAACCGTTCTTCTAGCGACGCGCCGCCGTGCGCTTCGTTGAACTTCGGCCCCTTTTTCGGAAAGCGGTCGTATCCTTTGACGCACCAGTAGTTTATGTTTTGGTCGGCGCAATAAACAGACTCGACTTTCGCGGGCGTTGGAAGACCGGACGGCGCGACGACGTAACGCCAGTCGGCGATTGCGTCCGCTTCTCCGGACCAAGCGAACGTTTCGTCGAGCCCGGCGTTATGCGCGAGGACGGCGAGTCGCGACGTTCCGTGATCCGCCGTAACGACGACGCGCTCAAATTTGGTCAAGGCGTCGGCGATAGCGTTAAATATCTGCTTTTCAAAAACTTGAAGCGCCGCCGAAATATTGCGTTCCGGCGCGTTCGACTCGTGTTTGACGGCGCCGTCGTGCGCGACGACGTCGAGCGTTTTTACGTCGGGAAGGCGACGTTCGCTCGGCCAATCGATAGGGTTGCGCTCCGTCGACGTCGGCAAGTTGACCGTAACGACTTGCGCCGATTCGACTTCCGCGAATTCTCGGCGTCGAGCGGCGGCGAGCAAGAGCGGAAAGTATTCGGCCCCCATGCCGTCGACGATAAGTAGCGCCGTCGACGCGTCGGCTTTTACTTTCGCCAACGCCGCCGTCCGGTGCGGAATCGTCGCGGAAACTTGCGTTTCGAACGCTCGACGCACAAACTCCGGTTCGACGCGTCCGACGATCTTTTGACGCCGATAGTCCTTAAAATAAAGATTTAGCGTTTCGTCGCCGAAGTCGAAATCGTCCGAAAGATAATCGGCCAACGTCGGAAAAAGCGATTCTAAAAACGACGGCGTTTCCTTTGACCAATCGCAAGCGGCGGCGCGGCGAACGAGTTCCTGCCGTTCCGCTTCAGTTCCGCAGTTCAAAAAAGGAAGCGCGACGTCGCCGAAATCCCTTGTTTTCCCGACAAATTCGGCGACGCAATTTTCTGCGACGTCGATTAACGTTCGGAATGTTTCCAAGCGTTCCTTAGCGAATTTTTGCGCGTTTTTAGCGTTCGCAAGGGCGGCTCGCGCGGCGCCGTCGAAGTAAACGCCGAGCCAAGCGTCCGGTTTTAACTCTTTAATTTCCAAGACGTTGCGCAAATAAGAGTCGGCGTCGACGCGTTCTTTAACAAACGCGATATAAACGGGCCAAAGCGGGTCGCAAGCCAGCTCTTTTAAGCGCTTAACCGCTTTCGTCGGCGCGATATTTTCGACGCCGAAAGTCTTTTCGATGGTTTCCGTCGGACTTGCGTCACGTTTAACGCATCGCTTAATGAGCTCGCAAAGAACGGTTTCCGATGCGTTGTAGCGAATGTTCCAAAGTTCGCGCGCAATTTGGGGAACGTCTAGGCAAAATTCAACTTTTGACGATAACCCGCCTTGTCGTTTAGGTTGCGACGACGTCGCGAGGTAAAACGCGCCTTCGCAAAGGTCGGCTCCGTCGACGTTTTGCCGTCGGAAAAACGCTTCAAGACGTCGCAAAACGGAACGCCAATCCGTTTCCGCGCAATTCTTATAACGCGGAGGCAGAAAGTTGGCGTCGACAACGCGAACCGTCGCGCTTGGCGGAGGGACGACGTCGCCTGTTAATTCGACGACTTGTCGCGCTTCGGCAAGTTGCGGTTTGGACGACGTTTTCATCGCAACTTGCGCGTTGTTACGGGATATTAAGTAACAAACGTTAAGCCGTTGCTTTTTAAGTCTCGAAATAACGTCGCTTAAAAACTCGGCGGCGCGTTTCTCGTCAAGGAGCGAAAGGTAAGCGTCGAGTTCGACGACGACGCGTCGCGGCGCTTCGGCGCAAATTCGCTCGTCGAGTCGTTGCAAGGCGTCGTCGATCGCGGGCAGAACTTCGAGGTTGTCGGAAAAAGCGTCGCTAACCCCTATCAAAACGGAGTTTGTGTTTTGATATAATTCGCGCGACTTGGCCGCGACGTCGGCGTTCGGATAGAGAAGCAGCCGCGTCGCGACGCCGTCGTCGAGGTAGTCGCGTCCGTATTCGTTTATTGAAACTGCAATCGTTTTCATTGGTTAATCCCAAAAAAACAACCCGACCTCCGGATTATCAAGCGTCAAACGCAACAGCTTGTTTTTCAAAGTTTCCGAGTCCGTCGACTCAATTTTCGCTTGAATCTTCGGGGCGAAAAGTTCTTTGTAACGCTTTTGGAACAAATCCTCAAGCGACGGCGTTTCGGGCCAATCGTTCGGATTATCCCCGTATCGCATCGCCAAAAAACGCAAAATCTCTTCGGACGCTAAGTCGAACGCTTTGAACGGTTTCGGCGTTATTGTCTCGACAAACGCTTTGACGCGGCCTCGCGAGTCGACCGGATCGAGCGTTTCCGCAAAGAGCAGAAGCTCTTCAAGGCGCGTTTTCGAGTAAGCGTTCGGATTGCGCGACGCTTTGACAAACTCGGCTCCGTCGAAGTCGAGCGGGTCGAAGAGCCAACGCGCCGGAATCAAACGGTTTAACGCCCAAGCGTCCGGGGCGTCGGCGCCTGAAACGCGGCGCCATTCCTCGCGTAAACGACAAATTGTCGATTCTGTAACGCGTTTCTCAACTTTCGCGACGACGGCGCTTAGGAAAGCGTTTTGATTCATTTCAAAAACGTTTTGCGACGACGCGGCGTCGAAATTTCTCAACACGTCCAACGCTTCGGAGTCCGGCAAGGGAGAGTCGGTCTTTAGTTTCGACTTAATAATCCGCGTCGCTTCGGCGTGTTCGTCGTCGTAAAAGAAGCGGCGAATCGCGTCGGCGTTTGTTTTAACGGTTTCGCTAAGTCGTTGCGCCGAACGGTCTTGCAACGCGTCGAAAAATTCGTCGAGCGTCGGACAAACGTCGACGATTAACGATTTCGGCAACAAGGAACGGCGAACGCGCGTTTCCAAAACGTCCGTTAATTTCTTAAACGGAGTAAAGCCGGACGCGGCGACGATATTTAGCGCCGTTTCGACGAAACTGTATTCGTAAAGCGTTTCTTTGACGACGCTTGCAACGTCGGCTTCTTGCCAAAGCCAGCAGGCGGTTTCGCTGTTTTTCGCGAGAATCGCGTCGCGATATTCCCAAGTTGCGTCGCCGAGTCGTGCGGCTAAGGCGACGAGTTCCGGTTCAATTCGTTCGACAAAGGCTTGGAAACCGGCACGGAAATTTTCAAACGCGACATGTTGTCGAATACGTTCGACGAGGTCGGCGTCGGCCAAAATGCGCTCGCCAAGTCGCCGAACCGCTTG
>JAFTUJ010000391.1 GCA_017466305.1 Thermoguttaceae bacterium | reverse complement strand
GCGTTCGAACTGCGCGACGACGAAAGCGAAGAATACGGCGGACGCGGCGTCCTCAACGCCGTCGCCAACGTCGAAGGCCCGCTCGCCGACGCGCTCCGCGGTCGCGACGTTTGCGATCAGCTCGAAATCGACCGAATCGCGATCGAACTCGACGGAACGCGGAACAAGAAAAAACTCGGCGCCAACGCGATCCTCGCCGTTTCGCTCGCTTGCGCCAAAGCCGGAGCCGCCGCTTGCAACCTCCCGCTTTACCGCTATTTAGGCGGCGTCGGCGCGCGAACGCTCCCGGTTCCGATCGCCAACTTAATCAACGGCGGCGCGCACGCGAACAACCGCCTCGAAGTCCAAGAGTTTATGATCGAGCCGATCGGCTTCGAAACGTTCTCCGACGCGCTGCGGGCTTGCGTCGACGTTTTTCAATCGCTGAAACAGATATTGCACAAACGCGGCAAATCGACGAGCGTCGGCGACGAAGGCGGGTTCGCGCCGGTCTTGAAGTCGAACGAAGAAGCCCTCGCGCTCCTCGTCGAAGCGATCGACGCCGCCGGATACGCGCCGGGCAAGGACGTCTTTCTCGCGCTCGACGTCGCCGCGACGACGTTTTACCGCGAAAACCGTTATCACTTTGAAAATCAGAAACTTACGTCGTCCGAATTTATCGAAATTTTAGCCGCTTGGACGCAAAAATATCCGATCGCGTCGATCGAAGACGGGTGCGCCGAGGACGACTGGAGCGGTTGGCGGCGGTTGACGGAGCGGCTCGGCGGCAAAATTCAACTCGTCGGCGACGACCTCTTCACGACGAACGTTCGGCGGCTCCAGCGCGGCGTCGACGAGAACGTCGCGAACGCGATCTTAGTGAAGCCGAACCAAATCGGCTCCGTTTCGGAAACGCTCGACGCGGTCGAAATGGCGCGGCGCAACGGGTACGCGGCGGTCGTCAGTCATCGGAGCGGCGAAACGGAGGACGCGTTCGTCGCCGACTTGGCCGTCGCGACCAACTGCGGGCAGATCAAGATCGGCTCCGTCGTTCGCGGCGAACGGGTCGCGAAGTACAACCAACTCCTCCGCGTCGAAGAAGAACTCGGCGCCAACGCGATTTACGGCGGCGAATATTTCGAGTTCGAAGAATCGGAGAACGAATTTTGACGGCGCCGCGTTTCTTTTCCGTCTTCTTTCCGGCGTTAAGGCGGGAAAACTTTACCGATTGGAACGGCTTTCCTTGCGACGGCGCGCCAACCGTTTTAAGATGAGCGCGCCGTCGAACGAGCGGAGCGTTCGACGCGATTTTTCCGCTTCCTCCGCTTTTCCCGCTCTAAAGAAAGTCGACCGATGAAAACAACGCTGCAACAAGTCGCCAACGTTTACTCCGGAATCGCCGGAGGCCGACGCGTCCTCGTCGCGCTCTTCGAATACGTCAAACCGGACGGAACCGCGTTGGCCGCCGAAGAGATCGAAACGATTCTCGACGCCGCGAACGCCGCCGCGTCCGAACTCGGCGCCGAAATTTGCTGGCGCGCGACCAACGGCGAAATCGCGACGCCGACGCTCGCCGACGACGAACGCGTCGCGCTCGAACTCGTCGCCAACGCCGTCAAAATCTCCCCCGACCCGATTCCGGAAATCGACGAAAGTTTCGAACTCGACGAAGAACTCGACGCCGAAGAACCGACGAGCGGCGACGAAGAAATCGAAACCGACGAAAGCGCCGCCGCTTAACGCCGCGTCCGCTCTCGCCCGCTCCTTTTCGCTCCCTTTCGCTCCGCTCTCTCGATAAAAAAACGGTCGCGCCGAACGAAAACTCGCTCGACGCGACCGCTTCTTTCCATCCCGACTCTGCGGGAAATCGGCTTCAACCGCTAATCGGTCGTTACCAAGTCATCTTGAACCCGGCGCTGCCGTTGACGTAAGTCGTGTAGCCGTTCAACTGAACGTCGGCGCCGCCGAACGCGCTGAAACGGTCGTTGAAGTTCCAAGTTCCGCCCAAACCGGTGTAAACCCAGTCGCGCCCGACGCCGTTGCCGACGACGCGGAACGTTCCGTTCGGACCGCCGACCAACGTCGCTTCGCCCTCGGCGTTCGCGTCGAGGAACTCGTGCGTCCAGTTCATGTAGGCGTTGAAGTCGAAGAGCCGGCCACCCAAGACGGTCGATTTCAACCAACGAACGCCCAAGACGCCTTGCATCGAGTCGTACTCGGTTTCCATCCCCTTGACCGCGAGCGCGTCGATCGTTCCGGTTTCGGCGAACTCGTCCATCACGATGTGCGTAAACTGTAAGCCGCCGTACGGTTGGAGCGCGGAGGCGCCCAAGTCGAACGTGTAGCCGCGTTCGAGGTAAATCGAACCGGTCCAGCCGTCCGTTTCGCCGTCGAAGGACGCGGTCGGATAACCGCCCAACGCGACGCGGCGTTCGAACTCGTAATCGACGACGCCGAAACCGCCGGTAACGAAACCGTAGCCCCAACCGTCGTTCCAACGGAGGTAAGCGCCGAAATCGTTGCTCGAAACTTCCGCTTCGCCGATTTTCGCGTCGGCGTCGAGATTCGCGTTGTTGTAACTGTAATACAAGCCGAATTGGTTCGTCGGGTTCGAACCGAGTTCGACGCCGAACATGCCGCCCAAGAGCGTATAGTCGTACCCGGACGCGCCGTTATGATCGTCGGCGGCGCCGCCCGCGCCGAACGCCGAAGCCCAGCCGCTGAAGCCGCTTTGCTCGTCGCTCATTTGGCCGCGGACGCCGGTATATTCGCTCGACGTCAACGACGACGCGCGCAGCATCGCGTTTTGCGTCAACGTTTGACGCATCAGGTTGCGGCCTTGCACCTGCGCGTTCATCGCCGACAAGCGGAGTTCGCCGGTCAGTTGGTTCAGCGCGCGCGGGTCGCGGGCGATTTCGTTTTCCAACGCGGCGACGTAAGCGCTTTGCTCCGAATCGAGCCCGCCGCCGTCGAGCCAACGGTTGAGGTAACCGCCGATCGAGCGTTCGTTCTCGGAGGACGCGCCGCTCGCGTAATCGACTTTTTGCAGCGTCAACGTAAAGTCGCCGTTCCCTAAGGCGCCGCGGTCGACGACGAAACGGTTCCCCGCGATGTTGTCGTAAATCAGCAGATTGTCGACGTTCGCGTTCATCTTGCCGTTTTCGGTCGAAACGACCGTCAACGCGTCGCCCGCTTTGAGACCGGCGTTCTTGTCGGCGGCGACGTAAACGGAGCCGTCGTTCAAGGCGACGTCGCCGTCGGTCGTCGCGTAATTCGTATAATTGTCCGCGTTTTCAACGGCGACGCCGAGCGTCCCGCCGTTCAGCGAGAAGACCGTTCCGGAACCGGTCAGGTCGACGCGTCCGGCTTTCGCGAGGTCGAGCGTTCCTCCGCGGTTGATCGCGACCGAACCGAGCGAGTCGGTCCAACCGGTCAGCGCGCCGCCGTTCAAGACGACCGCCGCGTTCGCCGCTTGGGCGTTCGGCGCGTCGGCGCTTTCGCCGAGTTGGAGGACGCCTTGCGCGACGTTCAGCCCGGAAACCGCGTCCGTTCCGGCGAGAACCGCCGTTCCGTATCCGGTTTTCTTGAGCGTTCCGTCGCCGGAAATCGCGCTCTTGACGTAAACGAGCGGGGAGCTCGCGTCGAGCGTCAAGACGTTGTTTTCCGCGCCGACGAAGGAGATCGCGTCGACAACGTCGACCGGCGCCGACGCGTTGGCGATCGTCAAACCGCCTTGCCCGTCGACTTTCAACTCCGCGCCCCAAAGGGAACCGAGCGCAGCGCTCTTCGCCGCTTTTTCGTTCGCGTAATCGTAAATAATCGTCCCGCCGTCTTTGAGCGTCGTCGCTTCGCGCCCTTGGGCGACGTTGTTTCCGCCGACGACGAGGGTTCCGCCGGCGACGGTCGTCGCGCCGGTAAAGTCGGCCGCCGCGCCCGCGCCGTTGAGGACGAACATCCCTTTGCCGCCGATTTCGAGCGGGTTCGCGCCGCCGTCGAGTTTGTCGACGTAAAGCGAACGCTTGGCCGCGACTTGCGCGACGGTCGAGCCGCCGAGCGTCAACGTTCCGAGACGGTTCGTCGCGTTCGCGGTCAAGGTCGCGTCGGCGCCGAGGACGATCGCCGAATTTTGCGTCGTCGCGTTTTCGGAGTCGAGGGCGAGCTTCGCGCCGGTTTCGGTCGCGGAGACCGTTCCGCTCCAAGCCGAGTTGTTCCCGGCGAGCGACCAAGTTTTGACGGCGCCGTCTTCGCCCGCGACGTTCGCGAGTTCGAGCGTCCCGGCGCCGCGGAGGTTCGCCGCGAGGTTCGTCGACGTATTTTGGCTCGACAATCGAACGACGTTCTATTCGCCGATTTCGATCGCGCCGGTCTTTTGCTCGGCGAAGAAACTATCGAGAGCAACGGTCGCGCCGTTCGGGTCGGCGAGCTTGAAGGTCCCGCCTTGATCGACGTAAATATCGAAACCGGTCGCCGCGTCGTAATGATTCGCGCCGAGCGAGAACGCGCCGCCGATAATCGAAACTTTTTCAACGTTCGAATCGTCGGTCAAGTTCAGCGTCCAGGAACCGGTTCCGGCTTTGTAAATCGTCGCGCCCTTTTCTTCCGAACCGACGATTTTGCCGGAATAGGTCAGGTCGGCGTCGTTGAAGTCGATCGCCAAATCCTTCGAACCGGCGACGACCGCGACGTCGTTTCCGCTCGACGAAAGGCCGCCGAGGTAAACTTGTTTCGGGGCCGCCTTCGAAACGTCGAGCGTTCCGGACGCGAGATCGGTGAACGCGTGTCCGAAACCGCCGGTCAGCTTGAACGTTTGCCCGGAACCGACGTCGACGCGCAAACCGCCGGCGCCGACCGTCGTTCCGCCGTATTCGACGTTCGCGCCGTTCCCGCTTACCGTCAAGAACCCGGAGTTCAAATTCATTTTGTTCGCGAACCCGACCGCGACGTCCGCCGACGCGTCCGAATCGAGCGAACGGTCGAGGGTAAAGTCGAGCCGGTTGTTTCCGTCGTTCGTCAGCGTCGCCGCTCCGATCGCGTTGTACCAATAACGGGCGCCGGAGTCGGTTTTAAAGGTCGTAACCGCGACGTCGAGCGTTCCGTTCTTCAAGACGACCGAGTCGAGCGCCGGCGGCGCGACGGACCAAGAGTTCTTTTCGCTCTTTTCGCCGGTTTCTTTGTCGGTAACGATTTCCGTCTTTTTCTTGACGCCGGTATACGTCAGGTTCAACGTTTGCGTCGCGACGTCGGAATCGACGACGAGCTGTTTCGCTTTCGAGTCGGTCGCCGAAATCAGCCCGGAGTAGGTCGCGGAAGCGTTCGCGTCGTCGGACGAAACGCCGACTTTCAACGCCGTTTGGTTCCCTTGCAGAACGATATCGTTCGCGATTTCGACGCCGTCGCCAAATTCGATCGCCCGCGTTTGGTCGTTTTTGTCGGTTCGCGAGTAAACGACCTTGCCGTCGCCGAACGCGCCGTCGTTTTCGACGCGAACGGTTCCGCCGACGAGATTCGTCGTAAAGGCGTTCGTCGCTTTATTTCCGGTCGCTTGATCGACTTCGCCGCGGCTGTCTCCGGCGAGGGTCAGCGTTCCGGTTCCCTTTTTCGTCAACGCGGCGTCCTTGCCGTTCGCGACGATTTTCCCGTTGAACGTTTCGTTTTCGCCTTCGGCGGCGCCTTGCGAAACGGTCAACGTCTTCCCGCCGAGGTCGAGCGTTCCGCCCTCGCCGTTCGAGCTTTTCAAGTTGACGACCGTTTGATCCGCGCCCAAGCGAACCGTTCCGCCGTCGACGTCGAGATCGGAATATTCGCTAATAACGCCCGATTTTTCCGCGACGAGCGTTCCGCCTTGAACGACCGTGTCGCCGGCGTAAGACGATTTGTCGACCGAATTCATGACGAGCGTCCCGCCGCCGGTCTTGACGATTCCGGCGTCGTTCCCGAAGGAACCGTTTTCGTCCGCCTTCGAGTTTTTCGACCCGGCGACGCCGCCGATTCCGTTCGACAGCGCGTAGGTCGCGCCCTCGGCGACTTCGATCTTCATGTCGTTGAGGAGGAAAACACCGCCGCCGATCGCTTCGCCGTTTCCGGCCGTTCCGCCGCCGCCCAAACCTCCGACCGCGACGGTTCCGGCGATCTTGCCCGCTTCCGCGTCGGAGACGACGACCGTAACGTCCGCGTTTTCTCCGATAAAGATCGCGCCGCCGAGACCGGCTCCGCCGCCGCCCGTTCCGCCGCCTTTAGTGTCGTCGAATTTTTCGCTGGTCGTTCCTTCGACGTAACCGCCGTTCCCCGCG
>JAFTUJ010000043.1 GCA_017466305.1 Thermoguttaceae bacterium | reverse complement strand
GCGGCGCGGTGTCGGGGGGCGCGACCGTCGTCGAGGCGCGTTTTTTGCGTCGACGTTCCCCCGGTTTTGACCGTTTTTTGGCGGCGTTGGAGCCGATTTAAGGGTTAAAATGGTTAAAATAGCGATTTTGGGCGCGACCGGTTACACGGCTTTGGAACTTTTGAAACTTTTGCGTCGGCACCCGGAGGCGGAGGTCGTCGCGGCGACGAGTCGCGAAAACACGAGCCGCATCGACGAAGTGCATCCGTCGCTGACCGGTCAGTTTTCGGTGCGTTGCGCGAACCTCGGGCCGCGCGACTTGGCCGACCTCGGCGTCGAGGTTGTTTTTAGCTGCCTGCCGCACACCGCGACGGCGGCGGTCGCTCCGGAGCTGCTCGATCTCGGAATGAAGGTGATCGACTTTGGCGCCGACTACCGCTTGAACGACGTCGACGTCTTCAACAAGTGGTACAACGTAACGCACCCGGACCCGGAACGCCTCCCGAAAACGCCTTACGGTCTTCCGGAACTCTTCCGCGAAGAGATTAAAAAATCGGCGCTCGTCGCGAACCCCGGTTGTTATCCGACGTCGGCGATTTTGCCGCTCGCGCCGCTCCTCAAAGGCGGTTTCATCGGCGGCGACGACATTATTATCGACTCGAAAAGCGGCGTTTCCGGCGCCGGTCGCAAGCCGAGTATGAAGACGCTTTACCCGGAATGCAACGAATCGATCGCGGCTTACGGCGTCGGAACGCACCGTCATACGCCGGAGATCGAGGAAGTCTTGACGACGGCGAGCGGCGTCGCGGCGAAGGTTATCTTCACCCCGCACCTGACGCCGATGGATCGCGGCATCCTCTCGACGACGTACTCGAAACCGCTCAAAGCGGCGACGCAAGAAGAACTCCTCGCGTACCTGCGCGACTTTTACGCCGGCGAGCCGTTCGTTCAAGTCGTCGACGCGCTCCCGACGACGAAAGACGTAACGCACACGAACCGCTGCCACCTGACCGTTCGCGTCGTCGGCGACCGAATCGTTACCGTTTCGGCGATCGACAACCTGATCAAGGGCGCCGCCGGGGCCGCGGTGCAAAACTTTAACGTCGTTTGCGGCTTCGACGAAACGACCGCGTTGCTCTAAGCGCCGCCGTTTAACCGTTTGGGCGTTTCTGAAAAATCGCGCTCGA
Organism: Thermoguttaceae bacterium; assembly: GCA_017466305.1. Taxonomy (GTDB): domain Bacteria; phylum Planctomycetota; class Planctomycetia; order Pirellulales; family Thermoguttaceae; genus RUG369. The sequence continues at coordinate 2,912 of JAFTUJ010000043.1, read as the reverse complement.
ACGAAAGAAACCCGCGAAACCGCGAAACCGCCGCTCGACGCGTCGACCGTCGAGCGGCGGTTTTTTTTCTTGCGCGAAAAATTTTCCGGAACTTTCACGAAATTTTCAAAAAAACGGCGTTTTCCGAAATCCGTCGCGTTTCGCCGTTCGTCTTGGAAGCGACGGCGCGTCGTTCGGAGCGGTTCGAGCGGCGGGCGTTTCGGCTTTTTGACGAAAAAGGAGAACGAAAATGACTCGGAAGCAGACGGTAATCGCGGCGCTTTTAACGCTTTCGGCGGCGTTCGGCGCGACCGCTTGGGCGCAAGGGGAGGAAAAAGGCTTCCGCCAACCCCGGGCGCAAGAATTTGAGGCGCATATCGACTTTGTGCGGAGAGACGACCCGAGCCTTAAACTGGTCGAGAGCGGTCTGGAAGCGTCGGCGACGGAGATTTATTTCGGCGACGCGGTTTACTTCCGAGCGTTCGAGCGCAACGTCTTGGAAACGCCGGTTGAGCGAATCGGCGCCTTTTACGCTCAAATCGGCGGTTTTTCGCCTTACGTCGGCGCCGATTATTCCTTTATGGCGCGCGCGGCGGAGGTCGAGGCGGAGGGCGTCGAGGGAACGTATCGTTGGACGCCGGAGTTTCCAAGGCGCGCCTTTCCGCCGCAATTCGGGAAAACCGAACGCGCCGTAATTTCGCCCGGCGCCGAGTTGGATTACGGCGTCTTCGCGGTCGAGTTTCCGCCGCTCGAAGATTGGAACGACCCGTTTTGGCGCGCCGTTCGGAAGCGTTTGGCGACCGACGGACGCGTCGAAATTCAAGTAAGTTTCGCTTTTTTGCGGACGTTGGAAAAAGCGGCTCCCACTCCGAGCAAAGATAGCGGCGCGATGGGATGCGCGGCGTCGTCGTGGGAGACGATCGAGAAACGCGTCGAGAAAAAAATCGTCCTGAAACGCCGTCCGGAGGCGGAGATGAAGCGGCTCGACGCGTGGTTTGCGGCGACGCCGAAAGAAGCGTTTCCGGAGCGAGTCGACGTGGAAAAAGGCGCGGGATATAAAATTCCGTCGATGGAAAAAATCGCGGAGGAGAGCCGAAGCGCCGTCGAAATCGCCGGGAAAAAATACTCGCCGCGCCTTGTCGTTCGATGCGGCGCCCGCAAGCCGTCCGTTCCGAACAATCCGGCGACGCTCGACGGTTGGCGCAAGCTCGAAGCGGAGTTTTCGCCGTCGACGTTGCGCGACGAAATAACGCTAACCCGTTTGCAACTCGAATATTACAACGCAACGACCGAAGCGGAAACCGAAACGGCGTTAAAGACGCTGGTCGCTTGGCTCGACGCGCTTCCGGGCCCGCAACGGGCGGCGTTGGTCGCGTCGATAACGACGCGACGCTGGCTTGTCGGCGGCTTTAAAGTCGGAACGGGACGAACGCCGATCGACTTCAATATGAAGGAAATCGCGCCGAAGTACGAGCGACTTTGCGACGCGTTGGTTCCGCCGGTCGAGCCGCAACGTCTTGAACCGCCGCGTTTTGAGCCGATTTCGAGCAAGGTCGAGCGTTCCGGCAGGCGGTCGCCTTGAAGCGGCGTTTGGAAACGTCGGCGACTGAAATTCCGCTCGGCGACGTCGCTTACCGTCGCTTTGTCGAGCGGAACGTCGCGCAAGACGGGCGCCGGTAATGTTTCCGGATTAAGACGCGCCGTTCTATTCCGAAGAATTGACGCAAAGCGCCTACTTTCTCTATTTGACGCTCTTAGCGAAATACCGCTCAAACAACAAAAAAGAACCGCTCGTCGACTCTTCGGAATCGGCGAGCGGTTTTCGTTATGCGTCGTTATGCGTCGGCGTTAGCGGTTTTTTATTACTCGTCGTCGGAACCCGCGAGCATGTTGACCGTGAATTTCAGCGCGCAAGCGTCGACCACCTTAACGCAACGTTCGAAATTACGGCAGAATTCTTGCGGCGAGCTGTAAAAAGCTTCGATCGAAATATACGGTTTTTCGGTGAAGTCTTCGGGCGAGGCGATATATTTGCCCGTGAGAACGACCTTCGCGACCTTATGGTCTTTGTTGATTTTGGTCGCGACGAGGATCGCTTTTTCCCATTCGGTTTTCGAATCGAGCGAATAGAACTCGCAGTAGTTGAGCGAATACCAATTGTCGCCCGGTTCGACGAAAATGAGGTAGGCTTTGTCGTCGATTTTAACGACGATGGAGTCGTTGTCTCCGCTGAGCGGGAAGCACTTAACGAAGTAGTCTTGCTCTTCGAAGTATTCGATGATTTCGCGCGCTTCGTCGGAGTTCGGTTCGTTGGCGGACGCTTGTTCGACGTGGAACGCGGCGGCGGTGGCGACGACGGCGAAAGCGACGAGGGAAAGGATAGATTTGCGGAACACGATAAATCTCTTTCTAACGGTAAACGTAATATGAGGTAGTTTTAACCGGACGCCGTTGTTTAAGCTACTTTGCTATTATTGTAATGATCCGGTTTGTTTTAGGCTTGGCGAACGTGTGTCGATCGCTCTTTTCGCCTAATAAGAGCGGCGTTGGAGAAAAATTTGGAAAAGAAAATGAAATTTTTTCGGAATTTTAAGAAAAATTTTTCTTGGAAAATTTTTCGAAAAAGCCCCTTGCGCTTTTCTGTTCTTCGGGTATATTCTTACCTGTCGATGGCAATGAGCCTGACGACGTCAACCGCCGGTTCGCTTTTGAGCGAAAAAGTCGAGACGAAAACGAAAATAAAAAATTTTCAAAAAAGCCCTTGACGAAAACGAAAACGGTGGTAAATTAAGTGAGTCGCTCGAAAGAAAGCGGCAAACGAAAATTCAACGGGTTCAAGCGAAAAGGTTGAACGCGCGACTTAAAACTTGCGAAAGCTTGTTTTAAACGATATTTTACAATTAGGTGATGCAAGAGTGGCGTCTGGGATTTTG
>JAFTUJ010000390.1 GCA_017466305.1 Thermoguttaceae bacterium | reverse complement strand
GGATGAAGTGAAACGCGCCCCGAATTCCGTTACCGGACCTTATCTTTCGGGGCAAAAATCGATTCCGATTCCGGTTAATCGTCGCATTATGGGTTAGGCGCGACGAAAATAACGGCGCTTTGGGTAAGTTGTAGGGGATTTAGCGTTTTTTCCCGCGTCGTTTCGTCGTTTACCGTTCAAAACGTCGGTCTTGTTTTTTTTCCTTTTTAAATAAATTGGTTGGATAATGAAAAAGAGCGCCGAAAATTCGAAAACGAACGTCGCGAGCGAAACGGGCGAAAAAGCGGATTTGGGCGCGAAACCGCAAGACGCCGTCGTCGAAACGTCGCCCAAAAGCGGAGCGAAAACGCCCAAACAGGGGAAAAAAAGCGAAAAAGCGGCGAGTTTGCCGGAAATAACGCCCGTCGCGGAGAAAAAAGCGCCGGTTAAAAAGTCGCCGCGCCTTAAAAAAGCGGCGGAAGTTGCGGAAGTTGGGGAAGCGACGCCGGTTAAAAAGTCGTCGCGTTCTAAGAAAGCGGCGAAAAAAACGCAAGACGGCGAAAATTTGCCGGTTGCAGAAGCGGAAAATAAGGGAAATAGCGGAACTTTAACGACGGAGGTCGAGGGGAACGCGTCGCCGCTCGACGCGTTGCGGGCCGTTTTCGCGAACGTCGAGTCGCAACTTTCCGACGCGGAGAGAGAACGTCGGCGAAACGCCGAAGCGGAGCGCAAAACGCGGCGCCCGGTCGCGAGCGATTCCGATTTGCCGCTCGACTTGCCCCCTTGGCCGCCCGGTTGGTTGATCGCGCGCGGCGCCCGGCAAAACAACTTGAAGTCGATCGACGTTCCGTTCCCGATCTCGGCGTTCGTCGCGGTTACCGGCGTCAGCGGAAGCGGGAAAAGTTCGCTTGTCGAAAACGTTTTATATCGGAACTTATCGCGAATCTTGAACCGTTCGCAAGTTCGCGCCGGGTCTTGCGACGAACTTATCGGCGTCGATAAAATCAATAAAATCGTTCAAGTCGACCAAGCGCCGATCGGGCAAACGCCGACTTCGAACCCGGCGACTTACGTCGGCGTTTTCGACTTGATTCGTCGTCTTTACGCCGAGACGCCGGAAGCGAAAACCCGCGGTTATACGCCGCGTCGGTTCAGCTTCAACGCGCCGGGCGGACGTTGCGAAAAGTGCGAAGGCTCCGGCCTTTTGAAAATTGAAATGCATTTCCTCGCCGACGTTTGGATCACCTGCGACGCTTGCGGCGGGAAGCGGTACGACGCCGAAACGCTCGAAGTGAAGTTTCGCGGAAAATCGATCGCCGACGCGCTCGAACTGACTTGCGGCGACGCGCTAAAATTGTTCGAGCGGATTCCGCCGATCGCGCGGATTTTGCGGACGCTTTGCGACGTCGGACTCGACTATTTGACGCTCGGACAGCCGTCGCCGACCCTTTCCGGCGGGGAAGCGCAACGCGTCAAGTTGGCGGCGGAACTTTCCCGAATCGATTCCGGGAAAACGATTTACATCCTCGACGAGCCGACGACGGGCTTGCATTTTGAAGACGTCCGGAAGTTGCTCGACGTCTTGCATCGCCTCGTCGACTTGGGGAACACCGTCGTCGTCGTCGAACACAACCTCGACGTTATTAAGAACGCCGACTGGATTATCGACGTCGGGCCGGAAGCCGGGCTCGAAGGGGGGCGGCTCGTTTTCGCCGGAACGCCGGAGCGGTTGGCCGAGTATTCGGCGCGTTGGCTGGCGGCGTCGGAAGAAGAGCGTCGAACGACGCTCCGCAGTTATACCGGCGAGGCGCTGATCGACGTTTTCCGCGAAGGAACGTTCGCCGAGCGGCCCGTTTTGGACGTTAAAGAATATTGGGCGAGCCAAAAAACGCCGACGATCGAGAGCGAAGAGGTCGCCGAAGAACTCGGAAGCGAGTCGGTCGCGACGCCTTGGGAAACGGACGGGCGGCGCTGGCACTGCGAAACGCGAACGAGCCGCGTCGGAACGCCTTGCCGCTGGAGCGGAAAAGCGTTGGCCGCCGTCGTCGACCGCTTGGAAGAGTCGCCGTTCTTGGCCGAAACCGATTGGAATAATCGAACGATTGTTGAAATTCGAGCCGAAAAAAAGACGCTCGGTTGGTTTTTTCACGCGCTGACTTCCGAAGAATGGCTTCTTAAGTTGAAATTCCGAACGGCGCTCGATACGTTCGACCAAGCGACGCTCGTCCGCGAACTCGATTTGAAGCCGTTGAACGACGTCGACGAAATCCCGTTGTACGGAACGCAGCCGCGCGTCAAAGTCGAGACGGTCGGACATTGGCAAGAGATCGAGCTGAAGGTTTTTTCGTTCGACGAGATCGACCGTCCGGAATTTTGGGCGTTTCTCGACCGCGCCGTCGAGCGGTTCGGCGAGGCGGTCGAGCGGGCGAAGGAGAACGAAATCGACTTGACGCCTTGGAAAACGCAGGGGCGCGAATGGCATATGTCGCCGGGCGGCTTTTACGGCGGAAGCGACAAAGCGCGTTGGCCGTTCGGGATTTTGCTCCGAACGTTCGAGGTCGTCGAGTCGATTTCCGCCGACTCGAAGCCGGTTTGGACGAACAAAATTGTCGTTCCGTTTTTCGAAAAGGGCGCGAAACGGCCTTGGTGTCAAGTTTATACGAAGAATTGCGACTTCGTTTGCGTTCAAATCAACGCGCCGAAGGGAACGGTTCCGCTCGGTCGCGTCGCCGACGTCGGGTTCGAGCCGGAAGTCGACGCGTCGAACGCCGATTTCGACGCCGTTTATTTGCGTTTTCGAACGAGAAACGAATTTAACGCCGAAAAATTGCGCGAATTGTTGCAAGAAACGTTCGATAAAATTCAAACGGAAAACGGTTAACGGCGTTTTAAACGGTCGCGACGGTCGGACGGCGGTGTTTAGGAGCGTTTCGCGGCGGTTGACCGGCGGCGTTTGGAACGATTGCGCGTTTCGACGCTTGACCGACAAAGAAAGCGTCGCGCTGAGAAAGAAAAACGTGTCGAGAATGGGATTTCGTTTGATTGCCGCTTCAAACGTTTTTCTGTTTTCGGCGCGTTTTTGTTGGTCGTTGCGCTTTATTTTACTTTGTTTCGCGAACGAGGAGCGCGAGATCGCCCGCCGGGAGCGTTCCGTTCTTTTGCGATTCGATTCCGAGCGGTTTCGCGAGGCGGCGGAAGCCGGTTTCGGAGCCGAACCGAGCGCGGAACGTCGAGCGAAGGAGGCGGTCGAGCGTCGGCGCTTCGAAGCCGGGCGTATGACAGGTCAACATAACGAACGCGGTCGTTTCCGACAACAGCTCGACGCAACGTTCGAGGAGCGGCGGCAGGTCGCGGGAAAGTCGCCAAACTTCGCCGCGCGCGCCGTGTCCGTAAGTCG
>JAFTUJ010000389.1 GCA_017466305.1 Thermoguttaceae bacterium | reverse complement strand
TTCACCCAATCCCCCGAAAGTCCCGCCAATGCGCGTTTATCGTCGCCCGACTTACCCCGAAATGTTGAACGAATGTCGCCGCCAACTCGACGCGCCGGACGGTCGCCGCCTCCCGACGCCGCCCCTTCCGCTCTTGATCACCGGCGTTACCGGGGTCGCGGGTTACGGGACGTTGGCTTATTTTCAGTCGCGTTTTCCCGGTCAAGTTTTCGGCGCGGTGCAGGAGACCGACGTCGACTTCCCGGCGCCCGACTTGATTTACGCCGACCTGCGGGACTACGCGGCGCTCGAACGCCTCCTCGACGAAAAGCGAATCGCGGCGATCCTCGACTGCGCCGGGAACTGCGCGCTCAAAGCTTGCCAGCTCGACCCGCCGCTCGCATGGGCGCTGAACGTCGAAATCGTTAGCAACCTTGCGAAGTACGCCGAAAAACGCCGAATCCGGCTCGTTCATCTCTCGGTCGACATGGTGTTCGGCGGACGCCCCGGCGGCGGATACCGCGACGACGAGCCGACTTGCCCGGTCAACGTTTACGGTCAAACGATGGTCGCCGGGGAGCGGGAAGTCGCCGACCTTTGCCCGAGCGCCGCGACCTTGCGCATCTCGATGCCGATGACGGTCAGTTACAACGGACACGCGGGCGCGATCGATTGGATCGCGTCCCGATTCCGCGTCGACCGTCCGGCGACGCTCTATTACGACGAAGTGCGAACGCCGACTTACGTCGACGAAATGAGCCGCGTTTTTCAGGAGTTTTTGGCGAACGACTTCGCCGGAATCCTCAACTGCGGCGGCAAGCGGCAGGTTTCGCTCAACCAAATGGCGCAAATCGTCAACCGAACCGGCGGTTTCGACCCGGAACTCCTTTTTGGGATGCTGATCGAAGAGTCTTGCCCGGTGCCGCCGCGCGTTCGCAACTGTTCGCTCGACTCGTCGAAGTTGGCGGAAGTCCTCGGATACGAACCGTTTACGCCTTGGCCGGGGAATCCGGAACACGTCCCCGACGCCCGCGATTGGCATTTTCAACGCCGCGACGGCGAGCCGGGCTCGATCCCGTATATGAACCGCGTTCTCGGGTTTTCGCCCAGCCTTTATCGTTCAAAAGAAGATTATCTGCGCGATTTATTTTAAACGTTCGATTCCGCAATCGAATTTTTATCAAACACGCAATGCAAACGCAATATTGTCGCCGAAAATCGCCCTATTTTTTAAGTCGCCGGAAAAATCGGCGCGTTTCGACCGCTTTTTGAAGAAATTTCGACAAAAATAGTCGACTTTGCGCAAAAACGGGAAGACGCCGCGTTTTTTTAAGGTATAATGCGGGTAATCGTCGCCGACGCCGCCGACTTGCGACCGCTCGACCGCGCTTTCCGCAACTCGGGCGCCCCTTTCGTCGGCGAAGCGGCGACGGTTCCGCGACGACGTCGGCGTTCCGGCCTTACCCGAACGAGTCGCGTTCGTTTTGAAAAGATTGAAAAATTGAATATTGCGGAGGAAATTCCGATGTTTTGCTTCCAATGCCAAGAAACGAGCGGCGGCCAAGGCTGCTCCCGCGTCGGCGTTTGCGGAAAAACCGCCGAAGTCGCCGACCTGCAAGACCTCTTGATCGCCGAACTGAAAAAAATCGCGCTGACCCGCCCCGTCGACCGCGAAATCGGGCGTTTTCTCGTTAAAGCGCTCTTCGCGACGATCACCAACGCCGACTTCGACCCGGCTTCGCTCGAAGCGAAAATCGCCGAAGCGCGTTCCCTCGTCGGCGACGTCGGCGACGCGGCGCGAATCGACGTTCCGCTCGGCGTTTTGGCGGAGGAGAACGAAGACGTCCGCTCGCTCAAAGAGCTGATTACTTACGGCGTCAAGGGCGTCGCGGCTTACGCCGAACACGCGGCGGTTCTCGGGTTCGAAGACGACGAAATTTACGCGTTCGTCGGCAAGGCGCTCGCGACGGTCGCCGGCGAACCGAGCGTCGACGAACTGATCGCCCTCGCGCTCGAATGCGGTTCGGTCGCGGTCAAAACGACGGCGCTCCTCGACCAAGCGAACACGACGACCTTCGGGACGCCGCAGGGAACGACGGTCGACGTCGGCGTCGGGACGCGCCCCGGGATTTTGATTTCCGGACACGACCTCCTCGACTTGAAAGAGCTTCTCGAGCAATCCGCCGACGCCGGCGTCGACGTTTACACGCACTCGGAAATGCTCCCGGCGCACGGGTACCCGGAACTCAAAAAATTCCCGCATTTGCGCGGCAATTACGGCGGCGCTTGGCGCTCGCAGTCGAAAGAGTTCGGCCCCTTCAACGGCCCGATCGTCTTGACGACGAACTGCTTGACCCCGCCGCGCGACGAATACCGCGACCGCCTCTTTACGACCGGCCCGGTCGCTTGGCCCGGCGTCAAGCGAATTGGCGAGCGTCCGGAAGGCGGTCAAAAGGACTTCTCGGAAGTTATCGAACTCGCCAAGACTTGCGCGCCGCCGACCGAACTCGAAACCGGAACCGTCGCGACCGGCTTCGCTCGCGACCAAATTCTCGCGGTCGCGGATAAAGTCGTCGAAGCGGTGAAAGCGGGCAAAATCAAACGTTTCGTCGTAATGGCCGGCTGCGACGGGCGCGCGCCGTCGCGGAAATATTTTACCGAAGTCGCGCAAAAGTTGCCGCAAGACTGCGTTATTTTGACCGCCGGGTGCGCGAAATACCGTTACAACAAACTGAATCTCGGCGATATCGACGGGATTCCGCGCGTCCTCGACGCCGGGCAGTGCAACGACTCCTATTCGCTGGCGGTCGTCGCGCTGAAGTTGAAGGAAGTTTTCGGGCTCGCCGACGTTAACGACCTCCCACTCTCGTTCGATATCGGTTGGTACGAGCAGAAAGCGGTCGCCGTTTTGCTCGCGCTCCTCTCGCTCGGCTTCAAGGGGATTCGGCTCGGCCCGACCCTTCCGGCGTTCGTTTCGCCGGGCGTTTTGAAAGTGTTGGTCGAAAATTTCGACGTCAAACCGACGACGACCGCCGACCCGGACGCCGACGTCGCCGCGATCGTCGCCGGAAAATAACGCTCGCCCGTTGAAAATCGCGCCGGAATTCGTTTCAGCGCGACGACGCAAGCGCCTCCAAACGCCAAAACGCCGCTCCGACGCAACGTCGAAAGCGGCGTTTTTTATTGAAACAAAGTTAACGGCGAAACGAAAACGCCGTCAACGCAAGCGGAAGAACGCCGCCGCGTCTTCGGCGACCTCGCGGAATCGCCGCGCCGGAATCTCGAACGTTCCCCATTTCGGCGAAATATGCCGCGCTTCGCTCAAAAACGTCTTCGTCGGAACGGCGAAAAACGCGTACTCCGCGCCGCGCCAACGGACCAACCG
>JAFTUJ010000388.1 GCA_017466305.1 Thermoguttaceae bacterium | reverse complement strand
CGTTAACGGCGCGTCGGGAAAACGAAAACGCCGCTTCCGTCGCCGCCCAAAACGCAGTCCGCGACGCTTCGTCGTTTTCTGTCGCCGATTATTCCGCAAAGAAACGGCTCGTCCAACGGAAGATCAAGTTACGTCACGTCGCTCTATCAGCGCGTCGCCGCCTGCCGTCGCGGCTACGCGTCGACGTCAACGCTCAGTCAAACGACCTTAACCAGCTAAACCGCAACGTTTAGCGCCGAACGGTCAAAATCTTGCGATAGGCGAACGCAAGGGCTTCCGCGACGGCGGCCGCGTCGCTTGGAGAATTGTCGCGGTCGAACGAAAGACGAACCGACGACTTCGCGGCCTCCGGAGAAAAACCAAGCGCAAGCGCCGTCGGCGACGGCTCCGTTTTGCCGGAGGAACACGCCGCTCCGGTCGACGCGCAAACGCCCTTTAAATCCAAAATCTGAACGATCGCTTCGCCGCTAACGTCTTTAAACACAATGTTTAACATTCCCGGCAAACGCCGCGACTCGTCGCCGACGACGGTAAAAGCGCCTTGCGGAAGCGCCGTTTGCAATCGCTCGACAATTTCCGCGGTAATCCGCCGCGTCTTAACCGTCGTTTCGGCAAGGGTTGCGACGTTTTCAGCAAGCGCGTAAGCCGTCGCGACCGCCCCGGCGACGTTCTCCGTTCCCGCGCGCAATCCCCGCTCCTGCTCGCCCCCTTCGAGCGTCGGCAAAATTGCGACGCCGCGCCGACAAAAAAGAAAGCCCGTTCCCTTCGGCCCGTTAAACTTATGCGCCGAAGCCGTTAGAAAATCGACGTTTAACTCGCGAACGTTCAGCGGAATATGCCCGACCGCGTGCGTCGCGTCCGTATGAAACGGAACGTCTAACGTTCGCAACAACGCGCCGATCTCCGCGATCGGTTGAATCGCGCCGATCTCGTTGTTCGCAAACATTATCGTCGCTAGATTTACGTTGACGTCGTTCTTTCGGGAAGTCGCCAGCGTTCTTTTTAACGCGTCGAGCGAGACGATTCCGTCGCGCTCGACCGGCAGGTATTCGACGTCGACGTTCCGACGCTTCAACGCGTCGCGACGTCGCTCTTCGTCGTTCAAGAAACGGAAAAAATCGGCGCGTTGTAGATACTCGAACGCTTCGTTAATTTCGCTTTCTTCCGGGTTCGTTTTATTCAACGTTTCGAACGCGCGTTTGGCGTCCTCGAACTCTTCGTCCGCGACGAGACATAAAATCGGCGTTTTATGAACTTGCGACCATTCGACCGGCGTTCGCGTTCCCGTTTTTTCGAACCAAAATTTCTCGAGTCGCGCCTTCAAACGAGCTTGCGCGATCTTAGCCGCCTCGTCGGCGACGAGCGCTTCGCATTCGGTCGTCGAAAGCTCGAACATTCCCAACGGCGTTCGATTGCGCAAACGTTCGATTTCTTCGTCGTCCAAATGTTCGAGAAAGTTTGCGTAAACCTCTTTGAACGCGTCTTTTCCGGCGAGCAATAATTCGCGAACGTCGTCGCGTCGCGCTTCCATTTCGGTTGTCGTCGCCTTCAAAAAATCGACCTGAAGCGTTTCTCCGCGAATAATTTGGCTCAACGCGTCGACGAAATTTTCGAGTTCGACGTAACGCGCCGCCGCTTGCGCGCTTGAGAACGGAATTTTTCGAGCCGCTTCGCGCAACGCGGTCAGCGCCGCCTTTTTGGAGTTCGCCTTGGTCGACGTTCGAAGAACCTCGTTCGTCGCGTTCGCGAACGCGTACTCGATCGCGAGGTTTCTCAGTTCCTCGTCTTGCGTTTCGTCGTTCCAAAGTGCCTGATGTTTAACGCTCGTAAACCGCGTTTTTACGTCGTTTAAGAGATTCGTTTGCGCGCCGATTTTTTTCGGCGAGCGTCCAAAGGTTGCCGTAGTCGAAATCGCGCAAATAAAGTTCGGCGCCTTTGCTAAAGTTTTCCGGATTCAGCGCTTCCTTCAACTCGTCGCCCAACGTTCGACGTTTGAGTGCGATCGCGCCGATTTCTCTCGCGATTTCAAGCTGGGCGTCGCCTTCGCTTTTATGCAAGTCGACAAAACGTTTGGCGACGTCGTAAATCTCTTTCCCAACGACGTTTGCGATAAAACGCAACGGAAAACCGCGACGCTGCAAACACGCCGAAACCGCGCTCGCTCCCTGCGCCGGCGACGAACAACTTTTCGGCGCGCCCCAAGCGCTTAAAACGTCGTAAAACGCGCGTTCTTCCGGTGTTTGCTTCACGATGTAGCAGTCGTTTTTCGCTTTCCCGTCGATCTGCATTCCCAACGCGTCGCTTAACGAGACGACGTTCATTTCGCTCTGAAGCCCGTGCGAATCGGAAAAACGCAGCTTTCTATCCTCGCCGTATTCCTTTAAAAGAAAACCGGTTAGAAACGAATAACAATTGCAGCGCGCGAACCCGTATTCGTTTTGCAGAAAACTCCAAATCTCCGAAAGCGCAACCTGTCTGTTTCGTTTGAAGGAAACGGCGATCGTTTCGTCGAGCGCGATTTTGATTTTCGAAATTTTTTCGTCCGGAAACGCTTTCCAATAATCGGGAAGCGTCAAAATTTCCGCCGTCGAAAAGACCTTTTTCTCAATGCCGACAACGACGCCGCTCGTTTTACCTAGCCGAGCTTCGAGCCCGTTTTTCGCGCTCGCTTTAGTTTGCGTCGCTTTCAACATATTGTCGGTCAGACCGTCGAAGTCGAACGTTGTTCGGAACTTAGCGGTTACGATCTCTTGAAGGACGTCGCGTAGCGCCGCCGCGGAACCGCAACACCAATCCTTGCCGTTATAGTACACAATGTAGCGTCCGTTTTCAAACGCGTTTTTCCACTCGCGCAAAATTTCTTTCGCTTTGGCGGCGTTGGAACTCGACGCGGCGCGGTCGGCTCCTTGGTAGTATTCGGCGAGCGCGGCAAACTCGACGTAATGCTCTGTCTGCTCTTCGTTTAAGACGGTCGCCGAAGCGTCGATAAAGACGACGTCGTCGTTTTCCGGTTTCGCCGCCGACTCGCGAATTTTCGCCTGCAACTTCTCCGCTTCGTCTTTTCGCATCGCAAAACCGGCCAGCGCCGCGAAACGCCAAGAATCTTTGCTTCCTCGCTGCCGAAACGCGTTCAGCTCTCGCGTCCAACCGTCGAACGAAGCGCTTGCGATTTCGCCGGTTCCGGGAATATTTTCGAAACGCAAATTCAACGCCGAACTAAGCGCAAGCGCGCCGCGCAACCCGGCGTCGTCGATCATTCTGCTCGTCTTTAACCCGTTGCGAATATTATCTTTAATCTCGACAATTTTCGACTGATCGCCGGTCGACATTTCGACGGCGTACGCCTCGGTCTTTTTATCGATCTTCTTTTTGAAAAGAACGCCGGCGCGAATCATTTGGTTGGCGATGTTGCAAGAGCGCGCGCCTTCTAGACTTGCGGTTCCTTCGAAAACGCCGCGCAGATTCTCCTCGGTCGCGTGAAAAAGCGGAACCGAACCGTTCAACGCGGCGTCGAGCGCTTGCATGATCAAAATCGCTTTCAAAACGACTTGCTCTTCCTCGCGCAAATTTCGGCGTCGCGGTTCGTAACCGTCCAAAACGTCGGCGATTCGACGATCCAAATCGCGGCGGCCCTTCTCGTAAAAGAAGTTCCAAAGCATGTCGAGCGTCAAGAGCGGACGTTCGTCCTGCGGCCCGTAATTTTTGATAAACCATTGAAACGCTTGGGTTTCGCCGTCGTCGACCGTCTTGATAAAATCGAACATACTCCGTTGATTCGACTTAAAGGTCGACGCGATGTACTTCAACGCGACGGCGGCGTACGGCTGAATCGGCATAATGCTCTTCATCGTGCGCTCGTCGACGCGAACCAACGAAGCGACGGCGCGTCGCGAGTTCCCCAAGCGCGAGTTCAAATCCTCCGCCATCTCGCTCCAACGGTCGTCCATTCCGTCGCGAACGGTCAGCGCGCACGAAATCACCTCGAAAGCGACGGAGTCCGGCAGTTTAATCTCCACCGGAAGAAAACGGTCGCGTATCTTCTTCCAATTCGAATCTTGCGACGGCGCGAAGTAAGCCCCCGACTCGTGCGTAATCGGCACGATAAAAAACGGCGTCTCCGCGTTCAGCTCGACCAAACGTTGAAACGAGGTTAAACTGTTGCGATTATTGATGAAGTACTCGGAAAATTCGTCCCAAATAAAGACGATTTGCAGCTCGTTCGCCGCGATCACGTCCTTGAGCCAATCGCAAAGATCGTCGACCGTAAGTTCAAACGCGGTAATACCTTCCGCGTCGCCGATCGTCAAAATTTTCCCGATCAAATCGCCGACGTCGCCGCCGCCGCGCAACCTTTCGAGAACTTCGTCGGTCGAGCGGTACGGGAAGGACGAATATTTCCCCTTCAAGAGCGCGTCGAACATCGCTTTCTGCGCGTCTTTCGAAAGCCAAGCGACAACCGAATCGCGAAGCGTCGAGTTCCCTAAATACTTGCAATTTTTCGCTTTGAGCGCGTTCAAAACGCTTTCTTGCACCGCGAAGAAAAGTTTGCGATTGTCGCGAATTTCGCTCGACGACGACCTGTAAACGGTCAGGACGCCGCGCTCTTTGCAACCGATCAACTTTTGCAGTAGATCCTTCTCTTGTTTCAGGGCGTCGTATTTTTCCCAATATTGAACGAGCTTCTCTTGCGGAACCTCCAAGATGCGACGTAAAGCGTACGCGCATTGGGACTTGCCGCTTCCGTACGCGCCTTCGAGCCAAAGCGACTTTTTGTCGACGCGATTTAAAATCCGCTCCAACTTTTTCAGCGCGTCGATAAAGGTCGCGTGCGGGTAAGTTCGCATCCAAAAATCGGGATCGCTCTCTTCCCCCTTTTTGATCGACGAATCGCTAATCGTCGGAAAATAATCTTCGTCGACGTCGAAATAAGCGTCGTATTTTTCACTGCGCATATCGGCCCCAATCCGGTTGAAACGTTGTCAATAAAGGCGTTAAATACTCAAATTAATTAAAACAATCGCAAAACGTCGGCGGAGGTTTTGTCGTCGGCCAACGTGATTTTTTCCAAGTCGTGCGTGAAGGTCGCGTCGATAAATTCGGGATATTTGGCGGCAAGTCCGCGCAAGATTTCGATCGTTTCCTCGCGTTCGAGCCCGAAAATCCGAGTCGGCGACACTCCGTCGCGTTCGATCTCGTCGTCCAGCAAAACCGACAAGGTGAAGCGCTTGTAATCGCCGCACTTCTCCGCGAACTTGAAGAGCCCGTAAAGAACGACGAGCGGTTCCGAAACGACGCATTTTGTTCGGGTTAAGTACTCCTCTTTGCCGTCTTTATCGACGCGCCCAAAGTTCAAGTTCGTTCCCATCGGGGTCTCAACGATGCGCTTAAACGCCTTGCAAATCGACTTAGCGTCCTTTTCTTTCACGTCCTCGGCGCGTAACTTTTCTTCAACGCGGTCTCGCAGGTTCTCCGTTCCGACGTCGAAATTGCGAACATACCACTCGAACTGCGGGTTCCGCGCGACAAGATTAATCAACATAAGTCCTTGCGCCGTCTCGTCTTCCCATCCAAGTCTTTTGATCAACGCGGCGAAGGGAGTAAAATCTTTCTTCGCGCTCAGCCCGGCGTCGCGCAAAAAGCGCCCGAACATCGAAAACTGATTCGGACCTAACGATCCCTCGGTAAAAAAGTTGTTTTCCAACGCAAAAAACGCTTCGAACCACTCGGTTTTCGGCGCGTGGTCGGCGAAAGAATTCAAGCTCTGTTGTTGTTTCCCGGACATACCTCCTCCTTGCGGATGACGGAGCGAATGGAACAACAAGCAACCGCTGTCGATCTCGTGGCACTCGCGGCATCCGATACAATCGGTTATCTGAATTTTCTTGTCGACAAAACGAATCGCGCCTTGATGACAGTTTGACGCGCAAACGTCGCAACCTATGCAATACGCGGCTTTGCGAAACACTTGGCGAAACAGTTTACTAAACGCCGGACGCTCTTTCAACGTCGCTTCCGGAATCTTGACGACGACTTCCGCGTCGGTTTCCTTCAAGGAAAACTCGATCAACTCGCGATCGTAATCGACGGTAAACGCGTCGGTTCCGGTTTGCCGAACGTGCCCGAGCGTTTTCATCCACTCGCGCCACTCCGACGTCGGAGCCGACGTCTTTATTGTCAACGCGCCGTCGCAACTCGTTTCAACGCAACGAAATACGTTCTCGTTCAAATCGCGGCCGTTTTTGCGCGCGTTCCAACCGCCGTTCAAAACGTACGACCGGCGCTTTTCTTCGGAGCCGTCCGGCGAATCGTAGCGGCCCTTAATCGCGTCGACGTAAAAGTCGACCTCTTTTTCGTAACACGCTCGCCGCACGTACTCGTTCGCGCCGCTCGACGTCGGGCAAAACAAGCATCCGGCGCGCGCCAACCCCTTTTTATAAGCGGCGTTGATCGGCAAATCGTTGGCGTACATATAAAGCCAAATTTCCGCCGAAGTCCAGTCGAGTATGGAGTTATGACTGTATTGGCCCTTTTGTTTTTTTCCGAAATTTTCCTCGTCGTATCCAAAACGACGTATGCTCTCGTGCCGTCGCACGCCGACAAAATCGAGCCCCGTATAATTGGCGCGATGCGTTATCTCGCGCAGTTTCAACGTTTGCGGCGCGCTCTTATGAACGCTGCAACACCAACGCAACACCCGGGACGGCGGCCCGAAAATCGCCCAACTTTCCTCCGGCGTCATTCGCGATTTTGCGACGTGGAACGCGACGCCGTCCGCCTCGCAAGCGCGCCGCGTCGCCTCGACCGTCTCGTAAGTGTCCGGAAACTCCATTCCCGTATCCGCAAAGAGAACGACGTAACCGTCGCGAGGAAGCGTTTTACGCACTAAATCCAGCAATACGACGCTGTCCTTCCCGCCCGAAAACGCGACGTGAAAGCAGTCGAGCTTGCCGCGTCGCTTCTCGTAGACGTTTTTAATCTTCTTAACCGTCGCGTTTTCAATGATTTCGAGCGTTTTCGCGTTCGCGGCGATCATCGTTTTTAGGTCGACCGGTCGCAGTTTGCGCCCTTTCGGTTCCAATTCGAGAGCGACGCCGTTTTCGTCTTTTTCGAGAACGATTTCCGGCGCTTCGTAAAGGTTGCCCCCTTTAAGGTTAGCGACTTTGCGCCCGCGATAATAATAGACGTTCGCCTCGGCCCACATGTACGGCGCTTCGTTTTGCGCGTCGTATTTCCAAACGTCGCCGAACCCCAATAAATCGAGTTCCGCCGCGTAAACCGGACGCGGTTCTTTCGACAGTCCGCCGTCGCTCGAGGTCGGTTTCAATAAAATTCCGCCGGTTTTCGGATCGTATGAATACGAATACATTAACGCGCCTCCTTTCGCATCGCTTTGGCCTTGGAAATAATGTCGCCGAGAATTTTTTCGGAACGCCCGTCGGCAAGATAACCCGCGTCGATTAAGACGTTAGCGACCGCCGATTTATCGAGACAAACGTTCGCGAACGCGG
>JAFTUJ010000387.1 GCA_017466305.1 Thermoguttaceae bacterium | reverse complement strand
CGGCGCCGTCGAGCAAACCCGCGAGCGAACTCGACTTAAAGTCGTTTTCCCCGGTCGTTTCGGCGACGACTCCGCGTATGTCGACGTCCTCCCGAACGCGCCGCAAACCGACGACGAATCGAACCCAAACGTCGACCTTAACGAATCAAACGATTCTGCGGAAAAAAACGCGTATGATTTCGGGGCGCCGTGTTACGAATATCGATTAATTTACGACGTTCCGCGTTCGATCCCGAACCAAATGGCGCGATTTGACTTCGCGCCCGAAACGTTCCGCCGCGAAATCGCTCCGGCGCGCACTTTTTTAACCTTCGAAGAAGCGAGTTACCTTCGGGAACAAGGAATTTGCCAACGCGTCGGTCCGCGCGACGTTCTCGTATACGGCCCCGACGGCCCCATTGAAAACCGTCTCCGTTTTGAAAACGAGTGCGCCCGACATAAAATCCTCGATATGTTCGGCGATTTCGCGCTCGCGCCGGTCGATTGGGACGGCGAATTTCGCGCCTGCAAAACCGGGCATCAACAAAACGCCGACGCGTTGGCGAAAGCGCTCGAAATCGTCGGCTAAAGTTCAAAACCGCCCGACAAGATTACCGCGCCGCCCCATTTTCCCCATTTTAACACGGTATTTACTCCCCGTTCCCCGCTCCCGCGACTCGGCGGAGGGTAAAAACGCCAAACTTTAAGAAAAATCGGCAAAATCCGCATTTTTCTTCCAATCCACAGATTCCCCCTCGTTCCCAAAATCGAAAACTTGGTTATAATAGACCGAAACAGCGACGCGACATTAACCGACGCGCCGCGATTCGGCGAATCCGTCCGCGCCGGCGGTCGTTTTCGCGCAACCAACGCCGCTTTTCCCTTTCGTCGACGCTTAGCGTTTTAGCGATTTTTGCCGCTTTACGCCAAGTCGTTCGCGCTCAATCGTTGCGAACGGGAGAAAGCGTCGACGCAAACACAAATGCAAACCAATGAAAAAATTGCGTTTAGGCGTCGTCGGGGCGGGTCGTCTCGGCGGTTTTCACGCGGACAAAGCCGCGGCCAACCCGGAAGTCGAACTGATCGGCGTCGCCGACGTTTCGGAAGCGAACCGCCGCCGCGTCGCGGAAAAGCTGAATATTGAAGACTTTGCGACGGTCGCGGAACTTCTTCCCCGAGTCGACGCGGTCGTCGTCGCGGCGCCGTCGATTCTTCACGCCGAAATCGGTCGCGAAGTTTTGAACGCCGGCAAGCACCTCCTGATGGAAAAGCCGGCGACGACGTCCGGCAAATCCGCGCTCGAACTCGCCCGCCTCGCCGCGTCGCGCAATCTTGTCTTCCAAGTCGGACACGTCGAGCAATACAACCCGGCTTGGCAAGCGGCGCAAACGTTTTTGACCGACGTCCGCGCCGGTCGCGAATCGGTTTTTGTCGACGCGACGCGTTGCAGCGGATACACGTTCCGCTCGACCGACGTCGGCGCCGTTTACGACTTGATGATACACGACTTAGAACTTGTTTTGTCGCTGATTCCGTCGCCGGTCGAACGCGTTTCGGCGTTCGGTTACTCGCAGTTCGGCGGTTGCGAAGACGCCGCGTTCGCGACGTTGGAATTCGCAAACGGTTCCGTCGCAAGACTTTCCGCTTCTCGCGTCGAGCCGGCGCCGGTTCGCAAAACGACGCTCCGAACCGCGTCGCAAACGCTCGAAATCGACTTTGCGGCCCGTTCGGCCAAGCGCTTAACTCCGAAAAAATCGATTCTTAGCGGCGAATACGCTCCGAACAGCGTTACGTTCGGCGAAATGGCGTCGCGCGTTCCGACCTTTATGTCGGAGGAATACGAAACGGAAGAACTCGTTCGCGACCCGTTTGACGCCTTGTCGCTTGAAATGCAAGACTTTGTTTCGTCGATTTTACGCGGAACGCCGTCGACCGTTCCGGGCGAACGCGCCGCGCAAGCCGTCGCCGTCGCCGACGCGATCATTCGCGACGTCGCCGCTCGTTCCGCGACGCTCCGTCCCGGCGCGCTCAAAATCGCCGGTTGATCGTTTTCAACCGCGCGCTTCAATCGCAACTTATTTAAAATCGCCGGTTAAGTCTTTTGTTTTGCGCTTAACCGGCTCCGAATCCTCGCGACGCTCGCCGTTTCATTCGCAAACGACGAGCGTTTTTTATCGCCGCCCCTTTCTCGGAACGACGTCGCGTCGCCCCAATTAGCCGCGATACGGCTGCGTCCAAGCGGCGTCGGTCGGAAGCGGCGACTTATCGGCCCCGGTTCCCAAGTAAACCGGTTCGGCGCCGACTCGGGTAACGCGCGCTCGAACGTACAAGTCGTCCGATTTCAACGTATACGAACCTTCGATTCCGTCGAACGTCGCCAATTTTTCGCCGATTTTTTCCGAATATCCCTCGATGCGACGATTCATTTTCGGCCCCGCTTCCGCGTCGAAGTACTTCGGCGTCGGGTCGTAATCCTTTTTCGTTCCGAAAAATTCGACGCGCCATTTCCCTTCTTTTTCCGGTTTCGCCTTAACGCAAAGCGTTTTCCCGTCGAACGTTACGTCTTCCAACTCGAGCCCGGTCGAAATATACGAGTCGCCCCGATTCATCGCGTCGAAAATCGCTTTCGGCGTCAGTTCCGTCGCGCGGACGCCGGTCCAACCGTAAAACGCGACAAATCCGGTGTTATAGACGCCGTGCGAGTCGTCCGTTCCGGTTCCGTAAAGGAAATCTTGGTCGTGCGACGCCCTGTAAGCGTTAACCGCGTCCCAAAGCGACTCCGGCGTCCAAGCGCCCGGAATGAACGGGTAAGCGGTGCAATTATTGGTAAATTCAATGAACTTAACTTCCGGCCGCGCAATGAGATCGCTTGCCTGCACGTTGTAATATTGCCAAAGCGGGTGGTTGACCATAAAGAGCCAAGGTTTGCCGGCGCCGTCGTACATTTCGCGCGCTTTGTCGTACGACTTCGAAATGACGCCGCCGATTTTTTCGTCGCCGAGGTAAAAATTCTCGTCGACGTTGATCAAGTTGAGGTGTGACCAAGGCGTCGTCATCTCGAACGCGGACATCAAGAGAAAGTTTTCTTTATCGCCGAACTGTCGACGCAATTCGTCGCAAGTCTTTAAACGAACGAAGGTTCCTTCGGCGGTTTCCTTCGTAACGACGGAGTCGTCGCCGAAAAATTCGCGCGCTTTGCGAACCCGCTCTTCGGTCAAATTGGAGCGAACGCCCTTGGTCGCCAAGCGTTTCCAATACGACGTTTCGCCGTCGAACGGTTTCGCGTCCTTGCCGTCGAACTTGAAGTCGTTTCGTTGCAAGACGTTATGTTCGGTGAAAGCGAAGAAATTGTACCCGCGTTTTTTATATTCGGCGAGCGCGACTTCCGGCAAATCTTGCCCGTCGCTCCACTGCGAATGGGCGTGCAGGTTGCCCTTATACCAACGCGCGGTCGGCTCGGCGGCCTTGGCGACATTCGTTAACAGATTCGGCAGAAGCGGAGCGGCGAGAGCCCCGGCGGCGGTCGCGCGCAAAAAATCCCGGCGTTTCATTTTAGCAACTCCTTTAAAAAACAACGTTTATCGACAAGCGCGCCTTCGTTTCAACGACAAAAGACGCGTCGTCTTTCCTTCTATTTTAGCGCCGCGACGCGCCAAACGCAAGCAATTTTTCGGCAAAAATCGAAAAAATCGTATTTTGACGTTGCGCGATCGCCGCCGCTTTACGCAACATCTTTTCGCGCAACGTCTTCCGATCCGTTCGACGCCGCCGCGTTTCGCCCCTTTCGAATCCGCTCCCCCAACGCCCGCTTCTCGGCGCCGGTCGTTCCCAACGCGAACAACGCCGCCGCGCCGACGACGACGTAAAAAACGCCCCAAGCGCAAATCGAACAATAATTTGGTTTAACGCAATATAAAACAACCGCGAAGGGAACCGCGAGCGCCGCGACGCCGAGCGCCGTCGTCTTAAGATAGCGCGCCCAATACGTCCGCCGCCGCTCGCCGAGAAGCCGACACGTCGCGTTCGGAAGCCAACCAAAATGAATCGCGACGCCGGGCAAAACGGTTCCGAGCGCGACGCCGTATACCCCGACCCCGCAATAAATAAAAACGACGCTCAAAACGACGTTCGCGGCGCCGTGTAAAATCGCGCCGACGGCCAAAACGCGATGCCGAGCGACGCCCTGCAACGCTCGCGCGTTCGTTTCGGAACTCCCGCGATATAAAGCGGTTGCGACGACGCAAAGAGCGAGCGCCGGAAAAACGTCCAAATACGCCGCTCCAATCCAACGCTCGACGAACGCCCGTCCAAACGCCAAAACGCCTCCCGCCAAAAACAACGTCCAATAAATCGACGCGCGATGAATCGCCGCCCGCGACGCGAAAAACTCGCCGGTCAACGCAACGTCGCAACCGTCGTTTCCGCAACGCGTTCGCTTCTCCTCCGCATTTAACGACGCCGCGTCGCCGTTTTCCGTTTTCTTCGCCGTTGACGCCGCGTCGTTTTTCGCCGTTTCCTCCGACGTTGACGCCGCGT
>JAFTUJ010000386.1 GCA_017466305.1 Thermoguttaceae bacterium | reverse complement strand
GCGGCGCAAGCCGCGACGAGGGTAAGAGCAAAGAATTTCTTCATTTTTTTTTCCTTTTAAGTTGTGTTAAACACATTACAAAAGCGCGTCTAAGCGCAAAACGCTTTAAAATCGCGCGCTTTTGTTACTTTAATAATAAACCCATAGTCGAGTTTTTTCAAGGGCTTAAAAATAAATTTGTTTAAAAAAACATGTCTTTTCGGAGGAAAAAGCGTTGTTGCCGTTTGTTTTTGCTTAAATTCCCCAGTTTAAACGCAAACCGTTATTTTTTTCCTAAAAGTAAAGAAATTCCGTAAAAAATGGCGACGACTAAAATAATGGTCGGTCCCGTTGAGAAATTTAATAGGAAACTCAGCCAAATTCCGAGCCAAGAACCGACGAAACAAATGACGATCGACGCGACGATCGTCGTTCCGAGGCGTTTCGTAAAGCGGCCCGCCGTCGCCGCCGGAAGGGTTAACAGCGCGACGATCATCGCCATTCCGACGATGCGAAGCATTAAAACGATCGCAACGGCGGAGAGCGTTAATAAGAGTCGATTTTGAAAGTCGACGTCGACGCCGCGTAATTCGGCGTATTCTTCGTCGAAACAAACCGCTTCGAGCCGCTTAAAATCGCAAAAAACGACGAGTAAAATCGCGCCGCCTAAAATCGCCGCCGTCCAAATATCGTTTTGCCCGACGAGGAGAACGTCGCCGAAAAGGTACGTCGAAACCGAGACGTAACCGTCGACGCGTTCGATGAAAAGGAGCCCGAGCGCCATGCCGATCGCCCAGATCGCCCCGAGAAGCGTTTCTTCGCGCTCTTTCGCTCGCCGTCGAATCGCGTCGACGAGCAACGCCGATAAAATCGCGAAGAGAAGCGCCGTCGGAATCGGATCGATGAAAGAGCTCCAGCGTTCGCAAAGTTGCGGCGCGTTTTCCGGCGACGTGAAAAACGCCGCCAACGCCAACGTCCCCAGCGCGCCGGTTTTTAACGCTTGTTGGAACCAAAGCCCAAAGCCAATTCCGCCGAACGCGCAGTGCGACACCGCTCCGGCAAGGTAGCCGATGCGGCGAGCGACGACAAGAGCGCCGATAAGTCCGAACGTAACGCTAGAAATCGCGCTTAAAATATAAACGTTTTTTAAAAAATCGGGCGTCATTCAAAAAAAGCGTCGAACGCGTCGGCGTGTCGACGTTAAAATATAGGGATAGCGTGAAATAGGTAAAATAGCGAGAAAACGAAAAACGGGAGTGCAAACCGCGACGCGTCGACAAACGTTCGCAAGTTTGACTCCCGTTTCAGATTCGGCGCAAAGCCGGGTTTGAGCGACGTCGCGAATCAACGCTTCGCGCGGCGCCGCTCAAACGCTTAATTTAAGGCGGTTAAACCTCAAATTACATGTTGCCGAGCTTGTAGATGAGGTCGGCGGCGCGGGTGCTGTAACCCATTTCGTTGTCGTACCAGGACAAGATTTTGACCATGTTGTCGCCGATGACCATCGTCCATTCTGGAACGAAGATCGAGCTGTAGGTTTGGCCGACGACGTCCGCGAGGACGATCGGGTCTTCGCAGTAATCCAAAACGCCTTGCATTTGTTCCGAAGCGGCGGCGGCTTTGACGGCGGCGTTGACGGCTTCGACGGTAACCGGTTTCGCGGTTTCGCAGACGAGGTCGACGATGGAGCCGGTCGGGGTCGGGACGCGGAGGGAGATACCGGTCAGCTTGCCGTTGACTTCCGGAATGACGAGACCGACGGCTTTCGCGGCGCCGGTGGTGGTCGGGATGATGTTGACGCCCGCGGCGCGACCGCGATAGATGTTTTTGTACGGTTTGTCGAGCGTAACTTGGTCGTTCGTGTAGGAGTGAACCGTCGTCATCAAACCTTTGACGATACCGAAGTTATCGTTGAGGACTTTGGCGACCGGCGCGAGGCAGTTGGTCGTGCAGGAAGCGTTCGAAACGTATTTGTGTTCCGGCTTCAGTTTGTCGTCGTTGACGCCGAGAACGCAGGTGAAGAATTCGTCGCCTTCGCCTTTCGCCGGAGCGGAAATGACGACTTTGCGAGCGTTGTGGCTGTTGTAACCTTCTTTGCCGTCGGCGGCCGGGTTGGTGAAGAAACCGGTGCTTTCGAGGACGACGTCGGCGCCGAATTCAGCCCACGGAATGAGGGACGGTTGTTTTTCGGCCGAAACCGGAATCTTTTTGCCGTTGACGATGAGGTTCTTTTCATCGTATTCGACCGTGCCGTCAAAACGACCTTGCGAGGAGTCGTATTTGAGAAGGATGGCGAGGGTTTTCGTGTCGGTCAAGTCGTTGATACCGACGACGTTGTACTTTTCCGGAGCCTTCATCATTTGACGGAAGACGATACGACCGATACGACCGAAACCATTAATACCAACGTTGACAGCAGCCACTATAAATCTCCTTTGAGCGCTTAAACTACCGTTTGAAAATCTTCCGAGATCGCGAGCGAAGCGACGAACGTCGACGCCGCGACGGAAGAGCGGGTTATCGAGGAAGGCGCGCGACGATTCGATTCCAAAGCGAAACCGAGCGCGTCGACGACCCAAAACGGGAAAAACCGCTTCTCGATAAAATTTTAACTTAATTATAAACCCTTCCGCGCGTTCTACAAGCCCCCGACGCCCAACTTTGA
The DNA here is from genome assembly GCA_017466305.1 of Thermoguttaceae bacterium. Classification (GTDB taxonomy): domain Bacteria; phylum Planctomycetota; class Planctomycetia; order Pirellulales; family Thermoguttaceae; genus RUG369. Next base: position 1,762 of record JAFTUJ010000386.1, on the reverse strand, counting down.
AGGACAAAAAATGTTTTTTTTGAAAATTTTTCTTTCTCTAAATTGCCTATTTTATATATTTTGTGATTAGCCGTTCGGGCTCCGCGCAACAGTTTTGCGCGTTTGAACGCAACGGTGGCGAAAGACGAAAAAAGCCGCTCGACGGAAAGTCGGCGGCTTGTCGGAACTTGTCGGAAACGTTGCGCGCGACGCGGCGCGGCGTCCTTTTTAATTAAGTTTAATTAAGGAGCGGCGCGGCGGCGAAATCAGCGCGGGGCGGTTGTTCGAGGGTCAAACGACGCGAATCGGGTCGCTTTCTTGGTCGCTCGCTTTGACGGCGAGTTCCGGGAATTTGCGGGCGATTCGATCGGCGAGGATGCAGGCGGCGAAGCGTTCGGTCGCGTAATGACCGGCGAGAATCAAGCCGATTCCGCGAGCGCGGGCTTCGAGGCAAGCGTGAAAACGCGCTTCGCCGAGGAGGAGCGCGTCGGCGCCCGCGTCGACGGCGTTTCCGATGAAATCGTCGGCGGCGCCGCAACCGATCGCGATTTTGCGAATCGGCTTTTTGTCGTCGCCGACCGCCAGGAGCGCCGGAATTTGCAACATATCTTTGACTTGCTCGATCAGCGCGGCGAAGGTCGTCGGTTTTTCGCAGCGCCCGATTCGACCGGCTCCGAGGAGCGGCGCGGCGGCGTCCGATTTCGCGGCTTTCGTCGGGAAGTCTTGCGCGACGAAGTCGGCGACGATCGATTCGAGACCGTCGAGCGCGTCGCGCGTCGCGGCGACCGTTCCGGGGATTAACGGGCGAACGTCGAGGAGGCCGAGCCCGGCGGCGAGTTGGCGATTAATGCCGAAAAACGCCGAGTCGTGCGCGGTGTGCGGGCTGTAAACGGCGATTCGCGCGCCCATCAATTTCGAGAGGATTTCGCCGTCGGTCGTGTCGAACGTCCAACGTTTCGCGGCGCGGAACGGGAACGGATGGTGCGAAACGACGCAGTCGACGCCGGTCGCGACCGCTTCGTCGACGACGGCGCGGTCGATCGTCAAGCAAGTCAAGACGCGCTTGATTTCGCGGCGACGGTCGCCGATCAAAAGGCCGACGTTATCCCAACTTTCGGCGAGTTCGAGCGGGAAAATTTTCTCTAAAAATTCGACCAACGTTTGCAGCTTCATGAACGCTCCTTAACGACGGGACGTTAAAATAGGGGGAACGTGAAATTGGGGAAACGACGCAAATCGAGCCGCCGTCGTTTTTTATTTTAAGCGAAACGCGTCCGGTTGACAAGCCGACGCGCCCTTATTATAATGAAGTTCGAACGAATCGCGGGAGCGTTCGAGCCGTTTTTGCCGCTTTTGAGGGCGAGAAAGGCCGACGCGTCGCGTTTTTTTGACGGATGAAAGTTAGACGATGCTAAAAATTTCTCGAACCGCGTTTGGACGACTCCGTTGGGCGGCGGCGCTTGCGCTTTTCGCGTCGGCGTTGGCGGCGATTTCGCGTCCGGCGACCGAAACGGCGTTGCGCGACGTCGGCGTCGAGCGTTCGGCGGAGCGTCGGACGACCGACGACGGCGAGGTTTGGGAAAGCGGCGGCGACTTTAACGGCGGCGTTTGCGTTAAAACAGCGAAGACTGGCGCTTGGGGCAGTTTCGGAGGTTTCGGCGCTTTCGGCGGTTTGGCGAAGCCGGGCGACCGGCGCGACGTCGAGCGGTTGCGGGCCGATTTCGACGAGCGATTGCGCGTCGGGGCGGCGGAATTTTGGGCGTCGCGGCGTTCGGCGCCGGGG
>JAFTUJ010000385.1 GCA_017466305.1 Thermoguttaceae bacterium | reverse complement strand
GCGCGGCGGTCGCCGGAGGCGGAGACGAAGGCGAAGGCGAAGGCGGCGGAACGTCGTTCGAAGTCGATTGCAACGAAGCGCACGACGCGAGAAAACCGGCGCCGCACGCCGTTAAAATCCCCGCGATCGTCCTTCGTTTCCCCATTTTACGCAATCTCGGCCGAAGCCGCGCCTTTCTTATTTTCGCCCGTCGTTCTATCTTCTCTAAATCTCCGCAAGCGTTTTCGCTTTTCCGCTCGCGAAGCGCCGTTTTTAACGATATTAACGGCAATTATTGCGGACGATAATAAAAAAAGGTTCGCGCGTCAAGAGCGATTCGGTAAAAAACGCCGCCGAAAAATTGCGACGCCGCTTCGGTTGCGTCGTTCGAACGGCGCAAGGTTCAATTTAAACGCTCCCTCTTTGTTCGGTTGGCGAAATCGGCAAACGCGAAGAATTCTAAACGCTTCGCAAGCAAGCGCAAACCGGTTTGGCTCTCCTTCCGGACGCTCCTTTTAACTCCGAAGTTTTCTTTTAGCGTCGCCCTATAAATATTGTCGCTCTATAGTATTAATGACAAAATCGCCGCTTAATCGGTTTTGCCGTCCCTCGCGAACGCGCCGACAACGGCAAAACCAACGCTTTACGCAACATAAAGAAAACGCGCAAAACAAAGAAAACGCATAAAATAGAAAAAAACGCAAACGACGCCGATTAGGCGATTTCTATCGGGAACGCGAGCGTTTCGTCGAGCGATTTCGCCCCGATCAAAACCGCGAAAAAGCGGTCGACGCCGAGCGCGCAACCGGAACACGCCGGCAACCCCGCTTCCATCGCCTGCAAGAGCCGGGATTCGCGCGGCAACTCGCCCGAACCGTCGCGGCGACGCTCTTCGCCGGTCGCTTCAATTCTCGAACGCAAAACGGACGCGTCGAGCAGCTCGTGATAACCGTTCGCCAATTCAACGCCTTCAACAAAAAGCTCGAAACGTTCGGTAACGTCGAACGCTTTTTTTCGTTCACCGTCAAATTCTTGTCGCGTTTTTGCCAATTGCGACTGCGAAGCCGGATAATCGTACACAACAACCGCCGCGTCGGCGCCCAACTCCGGCTGAACGACTTCGGCAAAAATCAAGTCGAGCCAATCGTCTTTCGTCGCGCCCGCTCCCACCCCTTTCTTTATTTCGCCTATTTCCTCTATCCTTCCTTTTTCCTCAACCTCTTTCACTTCGCCAGTTTCGTTATTTTCGCTAATCCTCGTCGTTTGCTCAAATTCTTCGGCGACATAAGATTCCGGATAAGCAATCTTCGCCCGATCGGCAAAATCGCGTAAGTCGCCGCAAGTCGCCCAATGCGGATTTATTCCCGTTTTTTCCTCAAAAACGTCGGCGAACGTTCGCTCGACAACCGGTTTTTTCGCCCAACGTTTCGGTTCGAGCCCCGTTTCGGCGAAAAATTGGCTCGCGACGCCAAGCGCCAACTCGGCGAGCAACCGCCGTCCCGCCCGATAATCGTCGTCGCGTCGGTACCATTCGAGCATCGTAAACTCGACGTTGTGCCAAGCGCCGCGGTCGCCTCGTCGGCAAGCGGGCGCGAGCTGATAAATCGCGTCCATCCCGGCGGCGATTAAACGTTTCATCGCAAACTCCGGCGACGTTTGAAGATAGAACGTCGTCGCCTCCCGTCGCGCCGTCTCGGATTCGCAAAAACGACGCTCCGCGAAACCGTCTTTTTCGCTCCAACAAAGTGGAACCCGGACGGAAATTGGCTCGACGAAGCGATCGACGACCGTGTCGCGCGACAAAAACGGGGTTGTTGTTTCAACAAAACCAAGTCGGTCGAAAAAAGCGCGAATCGTTCGATAAAGTTGAGCGCGACGACGCAAATTTTCGAGCGGAGCGGTCGGCCGCCAAGCCTCCGTTTTTCCCGAAACAAATTCGCCTATTTCCCGCGTTTCCCCCATTTCCCTAATTATCTCTTCCCGACCCCGTTTTTCTTCGCCGCTCATTCTTTCCATTTCTCCCGCCTTAATTTTTCTATTTATTTCGCCCAGGCATTTCATTTCGCCCAGACGTTTTATTTCGCCCAATGTTGCGCGCGTCGACGCTCAACGACCGTCCGCCGCCCGCTTGTTTCTTTGCGATATTTTATCTATTTTAACCAAGACCGGCGACTCGACAAGGCGACGCCCGAGAAAGGCCCGAGAAAGGTTGAAAAAGCGTCAGTTTTCCCACCAATAATCGCCAAACAAAACCAAATTCAAAAAAAACCGTTCTTCTTCGCGTCAAGCCGAAACGCCGCCCAGGAGAAATAAGCAAAATAGTCAAATTTTTCCTTCCCTGCCGTTAAGATTGAGTCGCGTTAAAACGAAAAAGTCGCGCGTTCTCATTTAAGACCGCGCGACTTCCAACCGCCCAAACCTTCTCGACTCTCTAATTTAGCCGACGTTCCGTTTGAGCGCTTTGCCCATTTTCTCTATTTAACCGATTTTACGCTTCTTTTTTCCAAAGTCCGTGCAGGTTGCAGTACGTCCTTACCAGCGCGGGCCCTTCTTCGACGCAGAATTCGGCGATCGGCCGATCGCTCGGTTGCAACGCGACGCGTTTCGAGCGGTTTCCTTGCGTTATTTCGATCCACTCGATATAGTGTTTGCTCTCCATCGGATGCTCGAGGGCGCCGATCGTAACTTCGACGCGATTTCCGTTTCGCTTAACGCTCGGAACGTGCTTTTCGGCGTTTTCCGAATCGTCGATTTTCGCCTTTTCCAACGCCATCGCTTGACCGCAGCAAACGAGTTCGCCGGAACCGTCGCGCAAAACTTCGACGATTTTTCCGCAAATTTCGCAAACGTAAATTTCCGATTCTTTCATTACCTAAATTCCTTTCTCTTTTTCAATTTTCAAAACACAAACGCAACGTTTAAAAAAACCAACGTTTTTCATTTTTTTTCAAACGTCGGCTTATTTTTAATCGCTTGTTTGAATTATTGTTCTTTGTCTCTTGCGTTCAATCTTTCCTACTTTACCTCGTCAAACAAGATTAAAATAAAATTTGAAAAATTAACTTGGTCTTAATCGCCTTTTCTCTCGTTTTTGGGGCAAGGCGGGGAAAGTTGCGGCGCTTCTCGAAAAAAAATTGAGTTTTTCTCTCCAAAAGCCGATAAGTTCTTTACGCAGCGCCGTCAAAATCGTTTTATTCGACACATCCCAACGTTTTCAACTTTACTTTTCTTGTTCAACGTTAGATACGATGTCCGCCTCCCGTCGCCCAACGTCCGCGCCCGTCGCCTTGCCTTCGGCTTTGAACGAAGCCGAACGCCGACCGTTGTCGCAATATATGCAAGTCGACGATTCGACCGACGACGGCGGTTGGACGATTTTTGCCTCGACCGACGCCGCGCCGACGCGGGCCCCGCAATCGCGTTTGGATCTTTCGGTTCTTAAAGAAATCAAGAATTTTTTGACCGCCGACGCGCTTCCCGCCGACGATTCGTTTTTCGGCGACGAAACGTTGGTCGATTCGAACGAAGTTCGCGTCGCTTATCCGTTTTACGACGGCTCGCCGCTCGACGTCGACGTCGCCGAATCGGAAAACGCCGCGTCCGACGGCTTGGAAAACGCGCAACCGGACGCCCCGGCCTTCCCGTCGGAGACGTCGGCAAGTCAAATTAGCGAAACAGCGCAAAATACGTCGGCGCGATCCGACCAAACGAGCGAAACGAGCGAAACGAGCGAAACGAGCGAAACGAACGAAACGAGCGAAACGAGCGAAACGAACGAAACGAACGAAACGAACGAAACGAACGAAACGAACGAAACGAACGAAACGAACGAAACGAACGAAACGAACGAAACGAACGAAACGAG
>JAFTUJ010000384.1 GCA_017466305.1 Thermoguttaceae bacterium | reverse complement strand
CTTTCTGTATTGTCTCTTTAAAGTCTTTTACTACTGGCAAATCATCGTCGTTAGGAAGTAAATAATGAGACTTCAAAAAGTCAATATAAGTCGTTTTCAGTCCAAGATTCAAATCAAACCCATTACCAATCAGAAAAGCAACATTCATTCCCACCCCCTACAAAGTAATTAAAACTGATTCTCGAATATTTCTTATTCCAGAAAATTAATCTTTTTCACGGTTTTATACCTTAAACCAGAAAGACGTCAATAACAATAAAATGTCCATATAGTATTAAACTCCAATTTACCGTTATGCAAATTCGGTGCCAAACCACAAAATTTACTTTAACAATCGCGTTTTACTCGGAAAAACACAGGAGAAAAAATTTTTTACGCCGGTTGCGGCGACTTTGCGGGCGTCCAAACGCAACGTCAAACTGTCAAAATGGCGGGTATGGTACGCTCGTAAAAAGCGTTCTTGCGCGTTTTGGCAGGCGACGTTACGTTTATCGCAAATCTTACCGCTCACCCGAAATAGCGTTGCGTCAACGCGTCGAAGAGCGTTTGCGTTTCGGCGATCCCGGCGCGCACGGTCGTTTTTAACGCTTCGACGCGCTCGACTTCCGCCGCGAAACGCTCTTGCAACTCAAGGGGCGGAAGCGGGATTTCAATTAACGCGAAATCCTTCGTTATTCCTCCGATTGTCGCGCCGTGAAATTTCCCTAAAACGCGTTCCTTCCCAACTTTTGAACGCAAAAAATAAAATAAAAATAGGTTCGTCATCCCCGGCTTTGAACGCAATAAAAAAACGTGTTCGTTCACCGCCGCTTTTTCAAAAGGAAACGACGGCGTTACGTACCCCGTTTTTCCGGTCGTCGCGCCGTCTTTCACAAGAAGCACGTCGCCAATCTGAATTTTTCCACGTTTTAGATTAGAATAAAACTCTTCGCCGATATATTTCAACTTTTCCGGTTGCAGATTAAAACCGCCGTCGTTATTAATATGTTCCGCGCCAAGACTTGGCACGCCGCTTGCCAACGCGCCCCCTTTTTCTCTATTGCCCGATTGAATTTCAGCCAAGCAATCTTTCAAAATCTTAACCGGCCAGCCTTTCGGATTTGTCGCGGGGTCGCCGAAGAGTTCGATAAAACGCGCTTCGACTAAAGCGTTCAACTCGGCGAGTTGCGCTTGGCGTTTTTTCAGCGTCGCGGCGACGGCGTCCAACTCCGCGGCGATTCGCTCCTGTTCCGCCAGCGGCGGGAGCGGGATTCCTAAGTCGGCTAACGTCATTTTATTAACCGACTTAAATGTAGTTCCTACCGAACGATTTTCTAAATCCGGGCGAAAATGGCGCAACGTATAATAAAGGTATTTTAAAACAACACCAGACTTCGGTTTAAGAGCCGCAAGCCCGCGCCCAATGCAACATATTTTATCGGAAATATTTATCGCGCCAACAGGCGCGCGCACCGATATTAAAAGCTCGTTCGGATTTGCCACCTTTACCGGCCGAGAACAGTAGACGCGCGCTTGTGGATGCAATTCGCCAAAATCGGCGTTTCCTTGGTAAAACGGAAGGCCTTCGCCTTGTTCGTTATACGCAGTCGACGGAGGCGATTGCCCCATATTTATGTCGACAACGTCAGCTAATTTTATTTTCTTAAACGTGCACATTGTTACCAAGGAATTATTATCGCTAATGTTAACAATTTATTTTTAAAATCTTTCAGCGTCGCGTCAATCTTGCAACGCTTTTTTTAGCGCGGCCATTTGTTCGGCGATCTCTTGGTCGATTTTTTCCAAACGGGCCAAAATTTCCGCCGGAGAGTCGTATTCGACCGTTTCGTAAACCACCTCTTTATAGCGGTTTATCGACAAATCGTAATCGTTCGCGACGATATCCGCCTTCGGGACGAAAAACGATTGTTCCGAACGCTTGCGCGACGCTTCCTCCGCTCGACCGTCCAAGCTCGAAGTCCAGCGTTCCCAACGGTTAAGCAAGTCCGGCAAGTCGTTCGCGTCCGTCGGCGTTCGCTTGTCGTCGAGTGTGAACCCGTCCGCCTTGACGTCGTAAAACCAAACGTCTTCCGTCCCGCCGGCGCCGGTCTTCGTGAAGACCAAAATCGCCGTCGAAACGCCCGCGTACGGCTTGAAAACGCCCGACGGAAGCGAAATCACCGCTTGCAGGAAGTGCTTTTCCACCAACTCTTTACGCAGCGATTTATGCGCCTTCGACGCGCCGAAAAGAACGCCGTCCGGAACGACGCAAGCGCAACGCCCGCCCTTCTTCAAGAGGCGCAAAAAGAGCGCGACAAAAAGTAACTCCGTCTTCTTCGTGTTGACGACCGCCTTCAAATCGTCCGCGATGCGCTCCGCGTCGACGGTTCCCGTAAAGGGCGGGTTCGCAAGGATTACGTCGAACGCCGACTCAACGTCGGAGTCTTTCGAAACGGAGTCGAGGTAGCGCACGTCCGGCGTCGTTATTCCGTGTAGCGCTAAGTTCGTCGCAGAAATGCGCAACATCGTTCGGTCCGTGTCGAAACCGGAAAACATCTCGCCGCCGAAGTCTTCCCAGTCTTTGGCGAGCATCGTTATCTTCTTTTCTTTGGCGAGGTTGCGCAAACGCTCCGCCGCCGAAACAAGGAAGCCCGCCGTGCCGCAAGCCGGGTCGCAGAGGCGTTCGCCCGGCTTCAACTCGACAAGACGCGCCATCGTTTCGCGGATATGTTTCGGCGTCCGGAATTGACCGTTTTGTCCCGACGCGGAAAGTTTGCCGAGCATATACTCGTAAACGTCGCCCTGTAAGTCGAGGCTGTTCGCGACTTTAACGTCCGAGTAAAGTTGATCGATTCCGACGATAATTTTGTCGAGGACGACCGCCGTCGGGATAAGAAACGCCGCGTCCTCCATAAAGCGCGAGAAGGCCGTTTCGCCGTTTTCTTGGTTCAGCGACTTAATAAAAGGAAAAACGCGCTCCTTAATCAAGTCGAATTTTTCTTGCGGTCCCATTGCGTTAAAGTTGTGCCAACGCAGGTTTTGCGTCTCGGGCGTAAAGATCGGTTTACGGTTCGGGTCGCCGAAACCGTCTTCCTCGTTGCGCTCGGCCTCCAACTCGTTCTCGTCGAGCGAGCGGATGAAAAGCAGGTACGTCAACTGCTCGATCACCGTCAACGGGTTCGTGATTCCGCCGGCCAAAGGTCGGTCCAAATTTTGTCGATTTTATTTTTAAGTTCGCCGGTAACCATCGTTTTTCCAACACGTTAAGAGCTTATCCAACAGCAAGAAACGACCGCGCGCAAAACGCCTTATGTTAATTATACTTGAAAAATTTTCCGACGGAAGCCCCCCCGACGTAAAAAGACGCTCGTCGAAACCGCAACGGCTCGAACGAGCGTCAAAAAAGAACCCGCGCGACATTTCGCGACGTTACTTAACGCGTTCTAACTTCAAGATCGTCGGGGTTTGCGTCGTCGTCAAGCGCGGAATCGTCGGGAGCCCGTTTTCGTCCGCGACGATTTCCCCGCTCTTGGCGCCGAACGTCCAGCGCAACTTCTCGCCCGGCTTGACTTCGAAGCGTTGCAGACGACGAAGCGAAACGTCCGCGGTCGACTCGCTCGGCGCTTCGAAAATCTGCGAATTCAACTCTTTAGCGGTCGTCAAACGCAACTCGATCTCGAACCGCTCCGCCTCGTCCGCGACGTTGCGCCAACGGAAGAACGCGCCGCGCTGACCCGCCGGAGCGTCCGCCGCGCATTCCGGCCAAGGCGACTTATTGTCGCTCGTCGCGTCGACGAAGACCGGATACGCTTCGTTCTTGCGAATTTCCGTCCAAGGGAACGTGTTCGTCAAGTCGTTAATTTTCGCGATCTTAGCGTCGTTGTTCTCGTGTCCGAAATTACCCCAGTAAGCGATCAACGAATAACGGCGAGACGACGCGGCGTCAAACAACTCTTCGCGCCCAAACGCCCATTGATCGTTCGGCGCGGAATAGTCGACGCAGACCGGCGGGTCGACAGGCTTGAAGTCCTTGTATTTCTCGGGTTGCGTAACGCCGAGACGGTCGAGAGCGTGTCGCGCGCCCGCCGGAACGTTCGCCTTGATCGCCGCGAAAACGTCGCCGTTACTCAGCCCGAGTCCAAGCGTTCCGCTTCCGCCCATCGAGTTGCCGCAAAGATAAACGCGGTTCGGGTCGCAACCGTAAGTCTCGACAGCCCAAGCGATAGAGTCGAGAACGCGCAACTCGACCGGCTGTTTTTCGACGCCGGAACGCTCGGCGTTATCCGCGGTAATCTCCGCTTCGTCGGCGCGGCGACCGCCCCACCACCAGTCGGTCGACGTGTTGTCCCAACAGTCGACGAAGATTCCGTAAAAGTCGTCCGGAACGCGGTAAATATCGTGATTTCCGACAGTTAACGTGCAGTCCAACGCCGATTTCGCGGAGTGCCCGGCCGAGTGCAATACGACGTAAAGCGGACGTCCCGACGCCGGCCCCTTTTTCGGGTACACGATGTAAAACTTGTCCGTT
>JAFTUJ010000383.1 GCA_017466305.1 Thermoguttaceae bacterium | reverse complement strand
TCGCGACGATGAGCTACGTCGACGCGAACGCCGACACGCTCCCGCTCGCGCAAGACTGCTGGGGCGCCGTCCCGGGCACGGGCACGACTCGCGAATACGGTTTCCGCGTCTTCCTGCTCCCTTACGTCGAGCAAGCGGCGACCTACGAACTCGCGATGAAGTACATGAGGGACGGCGTTAAGTTTTGGGAATCGGGCGCCGACCTGAAAGAAATCCGGATCGACGGCTACCAATGCCCGTCCGACGGCGGCGTCAAGTCGCTCATCGACGGCTACTACCCGGCCAGCTACGTCTGCAGCTACGGCGACTATTGCCCGAAAACCGAAGAATGGGGTTGGGTCAACGGCGCCTCCGGTCGCACCGACTACGCTCGCGGCGCGCTCCAACCGAAAACTTGGACGCCGCTCGCGTCGATCACCGACGGCACGTCGAACACCGCGCTCGTCAGCGAAACGGTCGTCGCCGTCAACGGCGCCACGACGTTCAAAAACGGTCAAGCCTGCAGCCGCAGCGACGTTTTCGGCGCCGGAACCGGTCACAACTCTTGCGAACTCGGCGGTTTCAACCCGCAAGCCTGCCTCAACCTCAAAGGCGATACGACCTCCTACGCGAGCGGCGTCACCGTCTACCAAGCGCGCGGCAAGCGTTGGGGCGACGGCCAACTTCCGTTCAGCGCTTTCTGCACGATTCTCCCGCCGAACTCCCCGAACTGCTCGGTCGGCGGCGTCGGCGACGACGGCGTCAGCGTTCGCATCCTTTCGGCGACCTCGAACCACTCCGGCGGCGTCAACGTCGGAATGGTCGACGGCTCCGTCCGCTTCATTAGCGAAACGATCGACTGCGGCAACCTGACCGGCTCGACGATCGGCGACAACACCGGTCTCTGCAAGCGTTCCGGCAAATCGAACTTCGGCGTTTGGGGCGCCCTCGGCTCCCGCGACGGCGGCGAAACCGACGTCAACTGATCGAACAAACGTCGCCCCAACAAGTTAAACCGGCCTAACCCGTTTAACCGTTAAAATCGGGCGCTTCGATTCGTCGGAGCGCCCTTTTTTTAAAGACGGCCCTTCCCTAAATCGGGGCGCGTCGTATAATAACGACAAACTCAACCTCGCAAATCTTATCCGAAAGGACGCGAAATGAAAAAACTGCTTTCCCTCGCTCTCGTTTGCTGCGCGGCGCTCCTCGTCTCGACCGGTTGCGGCGGCGGCGCGAAACTCGACGGTCTCGAAAACTACTCCGGCGTCATCACGCTCGACGGCGAACCGCTCGCCGGCGCTTCGATCACCTTGGTTCCGACGACGGTCGGCCCCCGCGGCGCGGGCGCTATGTCGGACGACAAAGGCAAGTTCGTCTTCCAAACGCTCCAAGCGGGCGACGGCGTCGCGCCGGGCGAATACAAGGTTACCGTTACGAAATCCCACTGGGAAGACGCTTACACCGAAGAAGAACAACAATTGATTAACGAAAGCGGCGGCAAAAGCCACAAAGAACTCTTCGGCAGCCGTCCGGAACCGACCGCCGTTTCCGACATTCCGGAATATTACGGTCGCGCCGACACGTCCGGCTTGACGCTCAGCCTCCCGGAAGGCGGCGCGAAAGACCTCAAAATCGAGCTTTCGAGCGAAGAATGATTTCGTTTCCGCGCGAAATTCGATCGGCGACCTCGCGTCGCTAACGTTTGTCCCGACTTTCGACGTTTCCTCGGGAGCGCCGAAGTCGGGTCGTTTTCTTTAATATCGGCTCGACGCTTCCCATTCTCGTCGCCGCCGCGCTTCGTTCCCCTTTCGTTCGCCCTTCTCCGCCCGTCAAGCCGCCAGGATTCCCGTTATGTCGCCGACCTCCGCTCCGCTTCCCGCTCCGCCTTCGCCGACGTCCGCCGACTCGCGCCGACGTTTCGTTTCGTTCCCGTTCGCCGCGCGCCTCGCGTTTTTCCTCTTTTTCCTTTGGTTTTGGGGCGTTCGATACGGCGACTTCCTTTACGTCGCGCAGGGTTGCGACCTATTCCTTTGGCGTTGGTCGTTCTTGACGGACGCGATTCGCCCGGCGGAGCTTTCGTTGCGTTTGTCGGCGTTTTTCGTTCAATTTTTCTATTACCCGGCGCTCGGCGCGGCGATTTTAGCCGGATTTTTGGCGTTCATTCAGTTCGGAACGGAGCGGTTATTCCGATTAACCGGGCGGCTCTTCCCGCTTTCGTTCGTTCCGTCGGCGCTCGTCGCGCTCCAAATCACCGAAGTCGGCTATTATATTTTCGAATATTTCGACGTCGCGTTCCTTTTTAGTTTCGTTTTCCAATATTCGTTCGTTTTAGCCTTTGCGTTAATCTTCGACGCGTTGCGCTCGGAACGCGCTCGAACGGCGTTTTTGACGCTCGGCGTCGCCCTCTGTTTCCCGATTTTCGGCGTCTTCGCGCTCCTCGCCGCGGCGCTTTGCCTCCTGAAAGAAGCGACGCGCCCCGACGACGCAAGCCCAACCGCCAATGCCGCTAAAACAGCTAAAATCGTTAAAGCCGACGCAAACCGCCGCAAACGCCTCGCCTTCTTCGCCCTTTGGACGCTCGCCGTCCCGACGCTTTATTGGCCGCTCTTCTCCGGAACCGCGCGGAGCCTCGGCGCCCTTTACGTCGCCGGACTGACCGAAGAGACCGTTTCGCAACGCGACACGGCGACGGACCAAATTTACGCCGCGTTCCTCGGCGCGATTCTCGCTTTCTTCGTCGCGGTCGCCGTCCTCGACGCGCTCCGCCGAACCGCCGAATCCAGTCGGAGCGACGCCGACGTTTTGAACTACCTCGAGTCAATGCGGCGTCGCGGGCGTTCGGCGCAACCGCTTCAATCGGCGCAACCGGCCTCGCCGCGACGCTCGACGCAAAAGTCGAAAAGAGCCGAAAAAGCGCAAACGCCCGAAACGTCGCCGACCGCCCAAACCGCCCAAACCGCGCGACCGGCGTTTTCGCTCGACTCGACGGCGACGATCTCCGCCCTCGCGCTCCTGACGCTCGCGCTCGTCGCCGTTCGCGTCTCCTTTTACACGCCCGACTTCGCGGCGCTTTGCGGAATCGCCCGCGCGCTCGACCGCGAAGATTGGGAGGCGATCGTTCGCCTCGAAGCGACCGTCGCGGCGCCGTCGAACCCGACGATTACCGCCCGCGTTTTGGCGCAGTCGCGCCTCGGCCGCGTCGCCGACGAACTTTACCTCCGCCCGCTCGCGCCGACGCGTCCGCTGCAACACTACCAAACGACGACGTCCTGCATGTGCGGCGACCGCTTCCTTTACGAGTACGGCGCCGTCAACCCGGCGTTGCGCGTCGCGTCGAACAATTACGTCGTCAAGCGCGAACGGAGCGCTTGGGCCGCCTCGACGCTCGCCCTCTGCAACGTCGCCGAAGACCGCCGCGC
>JAFTUJ010000382.1 GCA_017466305.1 Thermoguttaceae bacterium | reverse complement strand
GTTTGGCGTTTGGCGTTTGACGTTTGACGTTTGACGTTGCGGAAAGTTCGACGTTACCCCGGGCGCGCGGCGTCGGTTCGGCGTTCGAATTTCGCGTCGCGGGTCGGGGGAGCGGGAAACGTCGACGGCGGCGTTTGACGTTTTGTCGCGGACTTGCCGAAAGCGTCGCGTCGGCGTCGGCGTCGGCGGGGTCTTTGTTTTTTGTTCTACTTGCCGATTTTTGTGAAAGGGACGTTATGTCGCGTTCGGAGTCGATTTTTGCCCGTATCTATCGAGAATACCAACGTTTGAGCGCCGCCGCGTCGAGCGAGCAAACCGGGAACGACGCCGCGTCGAGCCGAACGAAATCGACCCGATCTTTGACGACGCGTCGCAACCGTCCGCCCCGTTCGCGTTCGCTCCGTTTCGAGCCGCTGGAATCGCGCGACCTCCTCTCGCTGACGCAACCGCTAACCGCCGACGTCGCGCCGACTTGCAACGTCGCCCCGCAAACGCCCGTCGACCTTCCGCCGGAAATCGTCGCGCCGCTCGTCCTCGCCCCGGAAACCGCGTCGACGCCGGAAGCGCCCGCCGTCCCCGTTTCGATTTCGACGCTGGAGCCCGCCGCAACGCAAGAAGCGGAAGAAAGCGCGACGTCGGAAACGCCGAACGCCGCCGAAACGCCGGTTTCGAACGCGGTTGCGTACAATGCGCACGATTTAGCCGTTGTGCGTAGTATTGGGCTCGATCCAAACAACAATAATCAGTGTAGGTGGAACAACGCCGGACGTTTAACTTACTTGGATTGTAGTGAGCTAGGTTTAACCGATGTTTTGGACGTCTCCGCTTGCACGGCGTTGGCGTACCTAGATTGCTCCTTCAACCACTTGACGAGTTTGGAGTTTTCAGATTGCGCGGCGTTGGAGGTATTGGATTGCGCTTACAATTACTTGACGAGTTTGGAGTTTTCAGATTGCGCGGCGTTGGAGTATTTGGATTGCGGCTGTAATCAATTGATGAGACTGGACGTTTCCAGTTGCGCGGCGTTAGAGGAATTGACTTGCTATGCTAACCGCTTGACGAGCCTAGAGGTTTCTGGTTGCACGGCGTTGGAGGTGTTGTATTGCACAAATAACCAATTAACGAGCTTGGACGTTTCCGGTTGCGTAGCTTTGGAGGTATTGGAGTGCGAGTGTAACGGTTTGACGAGTTTGGACGCTTCGGGTTGCGTGGCCTTAGAAGGTTTAAACTTGGAAGGAACTCCGCTAGCAAAGTTAAACGTTTACGGCTGTATCGCGTTAAGGTACTTGAATTGTTGGCACACTGATCTGACTGAACTAGACGTTTCCGATTGCGTTGCGTTGGAGGAATTGGATTGTGGGAATTGTGATTTAACGTCGCTAGACATCTCGGGGTGCGTTGCGTTGCAATCTTTAGAATGTTTTGAAAATCCCCGTTTAAAAAGTTTAGACGTGTCGGATTGCGTAGCGTTGATAGAGTTGGACTGTGGAGATACTGGATTAACGACTTTAGATTTATCCAAAAATGTTGCCTTAGAGCAATTATTATGTGGATATAATTATTTGACAAGTTTAGATTTATCGCAAAATATAGCGCTAAATGCCTTATATTGTGATAATAACAATTTGACAAGCTTGGATTTATCGCAAAACACGAAAATATATTACGTGGCAACTGACGCGATATCGTCGATTCGATTACCCACCGAACGCGCCGAGGATTGTTATCTCTATATTGAGTATATGAGCGAAACCAAGTTAGAAAAGCAGGAGCTTTATTATTTAAATTCAGACGTCGTAAAGGTTAACGTGGAATTTGACGGATATATTTCTGAAGAAAAATGGGAAGAAAGATACAATAATTACGTTAATCTTGTAATCCCTCCCGACGCGCAGTTGCCGTATTTTATCGATTATTATCAAAAAATCGAAGTCCAAACGGAGGACGGCGGCGTCGAGGAGGAAATTCAGCTCGTCAAAACCTGCGTCATCGGCGAGGCGGCGTACAACGAACACGACGTCGAGCGGTTGAGCGCGTTCCTTACGCAAAACGAGAACGGAACGAAGGTTAACGACGAGTTCGACAAAGACGACCCGGCGACTTACGGCGTCGAGTGGGAGTGGAAAGACGGCGAGTTTTGCCTCAAAAGCGTCGAGTGGAGCGATAAAAAACTTAGCGGCGAACTCGATTTGAGCGATTGCGTAAACCTTGAAACCGTCGACGTTTCCAAGAACGAATTGACGTCGCTTAACGTGAACGGTTGCGACGCGCTCGAGGAAATTGACGCGTCGGAAAACGAGCTGACCGACTTCTCGCCGATCTCCCTCGAAAGCGTGACGAAAATCGACGTTTCGTTCAATAAGTTGGAGCATCTTTCCGTTACTTGGCTTTACGAACTCGAGGAACTGCGCTGCGTTCAAAACTCCTTGAGAATGCTGAGCTTCTACTCGCTCCGCTCGCTGAAAACGCTCGTTTGCGGGAACAATCCGGATTTGACCGAAATCGATTGGAGCCGCTCCGACGAGACCTACGACAGCCTCGAAACGCTCGAATGTTGGAACACGGGGCTGAAAACGCTCGACATTTCCGAGTTCGCTAAGTTGACGTATTTGGCGTGTTACGGCGACGAAATGCAGTCGGTTTACGTCCCGGACGTTTGCGAGGGAGAAACCGTCGATATTTCGAAGCTGAAAGTCGACTTGACGCGCTACAAGACGGAAATCGACCCGGAGGAAGTCGACGAAGACGAAGACGGTTCCAAGGTTTACCCGAACGAAACGTCGTCGTATCGCGCGGTTAGTATGCTCGAAACCGGCTCTTGGGAAAATAACGGCAAGATGGAACAAAACGAGCAAACCGGCGAAGTTTCGATTTTTAAACCGCAAACGACGACCTTTAAAGCGCGAATCGGCGGCGACGAAACCGACGTTCTGCTCCCGAGTTACGGCGTCGTTTACGACGATAAAAATGAAGTCGCCGGCGTCGTAAGGATTTACGGCTCCTTCTTCACGCTGCCGGAGATTCTGCTCAAGCAAAACAACTTCGACCATTGGAAGAACTCGACCGACGGAACCGCGACGCTCCTCGACCCGTTGCGCTTCGATCCGGTTCACGGTAAGGAACTTACGATGTATTTCGACTTGCCGTATGAGATCGACGAAAAATGGATCGACGAAGCGAACGGGCTCGACGCTTACGGCCTCAAACTCGCGGACGAGTTTGCCGAGTCGTCGCTCTTCGAAGATTGCCAAGCGGTTTTGCTTTTCCCAGGCACCGACACGCGATTCTTCGCGCAAACGGGCTTCGGTTTGGCCGACGTCGCGATCGACTGCGACCCGCGCGGCGTCGGGTACGGACAGTATGAAACGCATAAAAGCTCGTTCCAACGATGGTTAGAGAGGAACGACGACAAGGCGTCGCCGAACGTTTACGGGTATTCGCTTGGCGCCGCGCTCGCGCAGTGGACGATTAGCGATTATCGCGAGAAGTTACAGTTTGTCGAGCTTTTCAACGCGCCCGGGATTTCCGTCGAAGCGGCGGATAAATTCGATTCGAGCCGCGTCGAGAAATTGACGTATCACATCGCGAGCGGCGACCCCGTGAGCATGGCCGGCGAAACGGTTTTATCCGGCGGCGACGTATGGATTTACTCGTATGAAAGTTCGACGGAATCGGGGTCGTGGATTTTTGCGAAACATTTGTCGCCGTTGTCCGCGCCGTATTCGTTTGCGGGCGACGTGCAACAGGAAAAACAAGCGTTAAAGTACGAACGTCCAAATGTCGACGCCGCCGATATTTCGAGCGACGTTTACCGCAGTTTTTGGTTCCACTACGACGACGCCGACTACACGACGTGGCGAACGAACGCCGTATTAAGCGCGTTGGCGCCCGACGTTTTAGCGGTTCGCGGGACGACCGAGCAGGGCCGCGCTAAGTTAAAGGGCGTCGTCAAGCCGATAGGCGAGACCCTTTTGCCGTTTAGCGATATATTAACGAAGTTCGGTTCGCTAATAACGGGCGCCGTCCGTTTATACGACTTGCCCCAATACCGGATGGAGTTCGGAAACGGTTGGAAGTTGGAGCAAATCAACGAGGACTTAACTTGCGTCGACGGCAAACTTTCCGCAGGAACGGTTAAAGTAACGACTCCGAACGGTTGGGAGTTTGACGGAACGTTAAATTACGGAACGAGCGACGATAAAAAGTACGGTCTGGAAGCGCTGACCGTCGCCGTCGAAGCGGAAAAACAGCTTGGGCGGGATTCGAGCTACTATATTAAAAACGCGACGTTAACGTTAGAAAAGGCGGGAACCGAGGAGTGGGAGCCGGTCGTTCCCGAACCTAATTTGAGCGCGGGAACGCCGCTTGCGTTAAGGGGGAACGACGGAACGATAGCGTACAAATATTGCCCGTCGTTGGGAGCAAACGAAGAGTTAGCGACGATTAAGGGAACAATTAAGATTAGCGACGACGCGAGCGTCTCCGACGCGACTCTTTGCGTTGGCGACGCTTCCGGGCAATTTTTCGCGCTCGGTCAAACGAACAAATTTGCTTTTACGACGAACGGAGCAAACGGTAAGTTCGACGAAATAACGCTTTCGACCGATTACGGGGTTCGCGAACAAAACGTTAATTACTTCAAGTTGCAAGACGCGACCGTCGTTTGGGATAAGCAAGGCAAAGTAATGGGCTTCCGCGAGTGCGTAACGATTACGGGAACCCTAACGGTCGGCAAACAAACGCTTTCGGTGGAGGCGCGCTATTTCGGAAGAGACGATTGGGAGGTGGCGATCGACGCCGGATTGGGCGGGAAAACGCTGCTAACGCCGAATAATCCGCGTTTTACGACGCTCGAACCGGTTTCGATTAAAGATTTGGGCGAAATTAGCGCGACGAGCGCGGCGTCGGCGTCGGTTTTTAACGCGTCGGAAAGCGTCGAAAAAACGCGAGTTAGCGTTGCGAACGATTGTGACGACGCGGCGTCGCTTTCGCGGCTTGACGTCGCGGACGCGCCGACCGCCGTTTTGCGATGCGAATGGTCGAACGACTGCGACGCGCCGGGGTTGCGTTTCGAAAGTCCCGTCGGCGACGTTTACTCGGAAACGGAAATGCTCGAACTCGGCTATTTGCAACGGATTAGCGCCGGGAACGAGAGCGTCGCGCGGTCGTATTTGACGTTCCTTAGCGCCGACGAGTTCGGCGAGTGGCGCGTAACGAGCGCCGCGTCGCTAACCGATGGAACCGCAACCCTTTACGAAACGTCGGCGACGACGCGTAAACCGGAAGCGAAAGCCGTCGACGCGACGTTCGACGAGGAGAACGGCGCCGTCGCGGTCGTCGTCGAACTCGAAAAAGCCGACGTCGACTTGACCGTCGAAACGCTCGAACTCGTTTGGATAAACGTGTTAGAAGGCGGCGAAGAATCGACGGTCGCGACGACGAACGTCGCGCTCAAAGACGCCGATGTCGACGCGACGGGGCGTTTGACGTTCGTTTTGAACGTCGCGGAACTCGGACTCCCGAACGGCGATTACCGCCTCGTCGCCCGCGTCGGCTCGACGTTCGCAACCGTTGCGAGTCAAGCATTTGCGTTTGAACCGGTCGCGCGGCTCGAAGCGAGCGAAACGACGTTGAAGTTCGGAGCCGTCGACCTCGACGCGGCGAATGGCGACGACGGAGAAAACGACGCCGCCGAGAACGCGGGCGTCGTCGAGCGGACGCTAACGCTCAAAAACGCCGGTTCGAAAACGGCGGTCTTCGCGTTGTCGCCAACCGGAAGCGCCGGAACGACCGACTTTTACGTCGCCGGACTTTACGCGGACGGCGAGCGCGTCGACTGCGGAAACGTCGCGTTGCGGCCCGGCGAAAGCGTCGAGCTGACGCTTTACTTCGCGCCGACGGCGGTCGTCGGACGGGAAATCGGCGTCGAGTTAATTGAAACGGAGACGGGCGACGCCTTGTCAACGTTGCGTTTGAACGGACTCGGCGTTTCGCAAAACGTTCCAACGGCGGCAATTACGAGCGACGTTGCTCGCGTTCAAGAAGGTTGCGCCGTTTGGCTTTCCGGGGCCGCTTCGACCGCTCCGAACGGCGGCGCGTTGAAATATCGTTGGGACTTGACCGGCTCGTCGGCGTTGACGGAAGGCGCGTTAACCGACGGAACTGACGGGTTTTATCGCGTCGTCGAAACGTCGGGTTCCTTCGACGCTCGGCTGCAAGTCGTCGACGAAAACGGCGTCGAAAGCGAGGTCGCGTTGCGAGAAATCGCGGTTGAAACGGTCGCGCCGACGTTGAACGTTAAGTCGAAAACAAGCGCGATCGACGCTGTTAACATCTTGACGCGGTTCGATTTAGCGACGTCGTTTTTCTCGGGGCGAACGGTCGAGCGCTGGACGCTAAACTGGGGCGACGGAACCGAAACGACGTCGAGCGAGCGGGCGAACGCGGCGACCTTCGCGCATTGTTACCAAGCGGGGGACGAGGCGCAAAACTATGTCGCGACGCTTGAAGTAAGCGCTTCCGACGGCGAGGTTTACGTCTTTACGTTGGGCGAAACGAACGTTCCGGCGGGCGAACGCGTCAAAGAAGTTCCGTCGTTGGTCGTTACAACGAATAGCGACGTCGTCGACGAAATTGACGGCAAGATTTCGCTCCGCGAAGCGATTCTTTACGCGGAAGCGGACGCGACGCTATGTAATGCGATCGCGTTCGCGCCGTCGCTTCAAGGC
>JAFTUJ010000381.1 GCA_017466305.1 Thermoguttaceae bacterium | reverse complement strand
GTTCGACGGCGGCGCGAAAAGCGGCGGCGATTTTTCGGTCGATTTTCGGCCGATTTTGCCGACGTTCGACGGCGGCGCGAAAAGCGGCGGCGATTTTTCGTCGATTTTCGGCCGATTTTGCCGACGTTCGACGGCGGCGCGGAAAAAAGCGGGCGCGTCGGCTTGACAAGTCGGCGTCGAGCGGCAAAATAAAGGGAAAGCGAGCGTTCGTCGTCGCGGCGAACCGACGGTAAACTCTTGAAAACGGTTAAGAAAGGAAGGACGGGTAAAATGGGAGAGATTCGCTTAGCGAACGCCGAAACGAGGACGCGGGACGTTCTCCCGGAATTGACGGAGAATATCGTCGCGTCGTACTCGCGAACCCGGGCGACGTGCCGCCTCGACCGCTGTTCGCTCCCGAGCAAAGAGACCGTCGTCGAGATTTTGAGCGATTTGAACGAAGTTCTCTTTCCCGGCTTCCGTCGGCGCGACCGGCTGAATTCGAGCAACGTCGTTTATTACGTCGGGAACTTGGTCGACAAAATTTACGACGCGTTGCGAGCGCAGATTTCAAGGGCGCTGTGCGGCGAAACGGCGAACGGAACCGCGCTCGAACCCTGTCGACCGGAGAAGCGCGCCGACTTCGACCGACTCGGCGACGAAAAAGCGGCGGCGTTTTTGGCGAAGATTCCCGAAATTCGCGAAAAACTCGAAAAAGACGTCGAAGCGGCGATCAAAGGCGACCCGGCGTGCAAGTCGACCGCTGAAGTCGTCTTTTGCTATCCCGGTTTCGAAGCGATTACGACGCACCGAATCGCGCGGGCGCTTTGGGAGTTGGAAGTCCCGCTGATACCGCGGATTATGTCGGAGCTGGCGCACTCGCGAACCGGCGTCGATATTCACCCGGGCGCGAAAATCGGCGAATATTTCTTCATCGATCACGGGACCGGCGTCGTGATCGGCGAGACGTGCGAAATCGGCGATTGGGTCAAGATTTACCAAGGCGTTACGCTCGGCGCGCTGAGTTTCCCGCGCGACGAAAAAGGCGAGCTCGTTCGCGGAACGAAGCGGCACCCGACGCTGGAGAACGGCGTCGTCGTTTACGCGAACGCGACGATTTTGGGCGGGGACGTCGTTATCGGTCGCGATTCGGTCGTCGGCTCGAACGTTTGGCTGACGAAATCGATCGCGCCGCGTTCGACGATCGTTATCGAGAAACCGCGTCTCGTCGTTCGGGAGAACTGACCTCCGAAAGGTCGAGTTTTTCTCGCGAGTTTTTCTCGCGACGCAACCGTCGAGTCGGCGCGCTGACCGAAGCGGCGTCCGCCGCGGCAAGACGGCGTAGTCGCTTCGCTGGGCGGCGATTTTGGGGGGCGAGGTCGTTGTCGGTCGCGCTTCGGTCGTCGGCTCGAACGTTTGGCCGACGAAATCGATCGCGCCGCGTTCGACGATCGTTATCGAGAAACCGCGTCTCGTCGTTCGGGAGAACCGACGACGCGAAGCCGCTGAAAAACGGCGCAAGAAACGCAAAAACGACGGGCCCGCGAGAAGCGGTTACCCGTCGTTTTTTATTGCGTTAGGCGCCGAAAGCGGTTCAACGCGATCACTCTTCCGAGGTCAGGTCGAAGTTGAACGTGTTCGAACCCTTGACGACCGTCGCGGTCAAACCGGACGTTTCGCCGTTCAGGTAGCGGCTCGGAACGCGTTGAATTTCTTCCATTTCCGGAACTTCTTGGCCGTCGTCGTTCGTCGTCATATTGCCGGTTTCCACTTCGTCGAAGCAACTGATCGTAACGACGTAATCGCCCGGCGTCGTGCCGGCGTCGGCCTTGCCGCTGGGGGTTTGGAGTTTGTATTCGCCGGCTTCGTTCGTGCGACCGACGCTTTGCAGCGCGCCGGAAGCCTTGTCGACCGGAGTGAAGTAAACTTCCGCGTTCGGGAGCGGTTCGCCGTCGAGCGTAACGACGCCGGTAACGCCTTCCGTCTTGATCGCGCCGCCGCCGCAAGCCGGGATCGTCGCCAAAAGACCGAGAAGCGCGAAGAACAGCAGGAATTTATTTTTCATAACGGGTTCCTATTTCAAACGTTGCGTCGCCGCGTCGCGTCGACTTTACCGATTCGACGGCGAACGCGAAAACGAAGGGGGAAAGGAAAAACGCCGCGTTCGACGAAAGCGACTTCGGAAGGGAAGCGCGGCGTCGGGAAAGGGGAAAAAACGACGCGTCCGACGCAAACGGACGAACGCGCCGCGTTAAGTTTTGCGATTAAAGCGCGCGATTAAAGCGCGAGCGAAAGGCGATTAAAGCGTTTCGGTTTCGCCTTTGTTCGGAGTCGCCATCGCGCCCCAAACGCCGTGCCAAGATTTGCCGGTCCACTTGTTGTCTTGGCCTTCCGTGTTCGCCGCGCCGCCCATGATTTGGGTGATATCGCCGCAGTCGACCGTTTCGCTAACGAAGCGGACCGAACCGTCGCACATGACGACGTTGACGCCGCCGCTGTGGTTCGACGACGCGGAAATGCAGCCGTAGTCGGACGCTTCGCCGCCGCCGGAACCGCAGCAGCTCGGGGAGTTCGGCGGAAGCGCGGCTTGGAATTGCGTGCAGGCGCTGCGCGCGTCGATCCAACGACGACCTTTGATCGTGTAAACGGTCGTGCCTTCGGTGATTTGGCCGTTTTCGCCGCGGAACGCCAAGCACGCCGACGACGGTTTCGACTTCGCGCCGGTCAGGTACGCGACCGCCGATTTGACGCTGCGGTCGTTATCGACTTCGGTAACGTTGATTTCGCTGAACGCCATCGTGTTGCTCAGACCGTCGGTGATCGTCGCGAAGTTCGTGTTCGGGCAGTAATAGCCGCTCATGAAGACGCCGCGACGGTTTTGGTTCCCGGAGGAGTCGTTCGACATGATCGCGTCGCCGTTGTTCGTGGCGTAGCTGCAGCGACCGATGTGGTTGTCTTGGCCCTTCGAGCCGACGGCGCGACCTTCCGACGGGCAGAGGAACGCGTCGATGGCGGCGGTCGCCGGGTTTTCGGTCATGTCGGTCGGAATATTGCTTCCGTCGGTCGGGCTGAACGAGTACGCGCTGTTGCCGGTCGACTGCGCTTTTTTGAGAGCGGCGGTCATCGTGTCGAAAAGCGCGGTTTGTTCGATGTACGGGAGGAGCAACGCTTGCGCCGAGTAGCGTTGGAGGCGGCTTTCGATCGCGCTATGGTAAAAACCTTCTTCCCAGAACTTGTCGCGGTATTGGTTCGGGAGGCGGTTGTGCGCGTCGTGGAAGTTTTGGACGGCCAAACCGAGTTGTTTCATGTT
The DNA here is from genome assembly GCA_017466305.1 of Thermoguttaceae bacterium. Lineage (GTDB taxonomy): Bacteria > Planctomycetota > Planctomycetia > Pirellulales > Thermoguttaceae > RUG369. The sequence continues at coordinate 259 of JAFTUJ010000381.1, read as the reverse complement.
GTTGGTGCATTGCATACGTCGGGCCGCTTCGCGCGCCGCTTGGACGGCGGGGAGGAGCAACCCGATGAGAATACCGATGATCGCGATGACGACCAACAATTCGACGAGGGTGAAGCCGCGGCGCGACTTCGAGGAGACGAACGTCATTGATGTTTCCTTTGAGGCGGTGGGAACGATAAAAGGGAAAATATCGACGCGTCAAACAAAAGAACGCGCCCAACGACAGGTTGCAAAGGAAACGGTCAACGGGACCCCGTTC
>JAFTUJ010000380.1 GCA_017466305.1 Thermoguttaceae bacterium | reverse complement strand
TGTCGCCGTCCGAAACGACGACTTCGAACGTATAGTCGCCCGCGACCGGCGCGTCGGCGGTCAGTTTGCCGGTTTTCGCGTCGAGCGTCAACCAAGACGGCGCGTCTTTCGAAAGGGTCCAAGTCAACGTTTGCGCCGGAACGTCGGCGTCGGCGGCTTTTAATTCGAGTTCGAACTTCGTTTCGTCGTTCGTTTCGAGCGTCGACTTGCCGTCGTATTCGATCGTCGGCGCTTCGTTGACTTCGTTGACGGTCAATTTCAGCGGGACGTAAGAGGTCGCGCCGTCGGTTCCGGTCAACTTGACGGAGAATTCGTAAACGCCGAAGCCGAGGCGTTCGCTCGTCGTCCAAGCGAAAACGGCGCTCGTGCCCGCTTCGTTCGTCGTCAGCGTAAAGTTGGCGTCGTCGGCGTTTTCGAATTCCGGCTTTTTGACGATTTCGAACGTATACGGGTCGGCCGGATTGTCTTTGAGTTCCGATTCCGCGACCGAAATCGTCAGCTCGAACTTGCCGCCTTCGTCGACTTTCGTTTCGCCGGAAACGTCGTAAAGCGGACCTTCGACGACGGTGAAACGGAGCGTTTCGCGGACTTCGTTTCCGAGCCCGTCTTTGGCGTAAAGCTCGATTTGGTGCGAGCCGACGCATTCCTCCGTTCCGCTCCATTTGAGGAGACCGTCCGCCGTCAGCGAGAGGCATTTCGGAATCGCGTCGCCGAAGAGGATTTGAACGTCGGAGCGCGGCTTGCCCTCGGCGTCGACTTTGTTCGTCAAAATTTGGAGTTCGCCCGTTTCGCCGGAGAAGACGACGAGCGGTTTGTCTTTGTCGACGTTCGTGAATTTCAGCGGTTCCGTGTCGACGAAAACGGTCGCGTCGACCGCTTCGCTGTAAAGCGGTTCGTGTTCGGTGATGTTGTTGATCGGAATGAATTGCGAAACGGTAATCGTGTGTTCGCCGTCCGCAAGTTTTTCCGCTTCTTGACCGCTCAATTGCAAAACGAGCGTCGTTTTGCCGGTTTTCGCGTCGACCGTTTTCGACGAGACCGTAAAGGTTCGTTGGACGCCGTCGATTTTGACCAGCGTCGTCGCTTCGGACGTGTAAGAAACGACCGAAATTTTCATCGCGGAGTCGACCGAGTTCGACGCGACGAGGAACGAACCGTCTTTAAGCGCGACGTGTTTAACGTCGTCGGCGAACGCGAATTCCGGCGCCGCGGGCGCGACGTAAAGCGCTTGTTCGTAAGTTTTGGAAATGGCGCCGTCTTCGCTCTTGACGACGATCGTCAGTTTCGTCGCTTGCGCGCCGGTCAAGTCGGCTTTCACTTCGTAAACGTTCGTCGCGTCTTTGTCGCCGGCCAATTCGACCGTAACGTCTTCGAGCCCGGTCGCGGTGTAAATTTGGTACGTTAATTTCGAGCCGGCGTACTCGGCGGGAAGTTCGAACGTTTTCGTTTCGCCGGCGACCATTTCGATTTCGGTCGGAATCAACGCGTCGAGCTCTTTTTCGTCGACGACGCGAACGGTAATTTCCTTAAACTGCGTCGAGCCGTCCGCGGCGGTTCCGGAAACGGAGATCGTCGTTTCGCCGGAAACGCCTTCGTCCGCGACGAGCCGAAGCGCGCCGTTTTCGACGTCCGCCGCGTCGAGAACGCGAACGTCTTTAAATTGGTAGGTTTCGACCGGTTTCGACTTTTCGCCGGCGGAGTTCGCGACGACCGTCGCTTTTTCGACTTCCTCGATAACGTCGTAACCGTCGACGACGTAACCGAAAACGTTGTAACCGCCGTCGAGCCAAGAGGCTTGGTCGAACGTGATGTAAATTTGCGCGTCGCTCGTGTTCGGGCCTTTGTTCGCGAACGCGACCATTCCGGCGCCGCTGTGCGTCAGCAAGGCCGAGTGTTCGTCGACGATCGTTTGTCCGGCGCCTTCGAAGCCCGCGCCGTCCGAGGAACCGCCTTGGAACATGAAGCCGGAGTAAATGCGGTGGAACGTTTTGCCTTCGTAATAGCCGTCGTCGACCAATTTGAGGAAGTGCGACGACGAGTTCGGCGCCTCGCCCTCCGCTTCGAAGAGTTGCAGAACGATTTCGCCGAGCGTCGAGACCGCGCCGTCCGTCGCCGTTTTCGTAACGGTAAACGCGACTTGCGTTCCGGTCGGGAGCGAGGCGGTCAAGCCTTCGAGCGTTCCGGCGTCGACGATTTGCGCGTCGGTTCCTTCGAACGCGTAATGATAGGAGTCGCCGGAAGTTATCGTGATCGCGTCCGGGAGCGATTCGAACGCGCCCGCGCCGTCGAGAAGTTGGCGAGACTCTAAAATTTCAAACAAACGGCGCGAACGAAGCTCGCTCAGCGCTTGACGGCGGCGGGCTTCGCGCTTAGCGTCGCGGCGAGCGGACGCGGAAAAGAAACGACGAACTTGCGACGAGAAACTCATTTTCTTAATGTCTCCAACTGGGCGCGGCGGCCGACGTCTCGGACGATTCGCGCAATATTTTCGCCGTCAAACGCCGACGGCGACGTTGCGAAGGGACTCGAAACGACCGGCTTGCCGTTTGAGTCGCTGTTTTCGGTAAAATTTTGCAGGCTTGACTATTTTAGCGTTTTTACTCCAACGACGCAACCCCGACGCGCCGCGCTTTTTGTTAAAACGTCTCTATTTTATCCCTTTTGACGTCGGACGGCGGAAAAAAGTTCCCCCGACGTCGACCGAAGAAAGGCGCGGGAGGAGCGTTAAAGCAAAATGGGCGGTTTGGGTAAAAACGGTAAATTATTTAAAATAATCGGAAGAAAAGCGCCGAAACTTCGACGAAACGCGACATTTTTGAGAAAACTCTTGAAAAAAAACGCGTTTTGGGATAAAATAAGGAAAAGAAGACCGCGAGCGTTCGTCGAACCGGGGGACGCGCTCGGCGTCGAGGAACGCGTCGCCGCCCGCGTTGGGGCGCGGCGACTTGGCAAAGAAAACGAACGAACATGCTGGAATTAAAGAATTTAAAGAAATCGTATAAGGAACCGGACGGCGGCGAACTCCCGATTTTGGACGTGCCGAGTTGGAAAGTCGAGGCGGGCGAACAGGTCGTCGTCGTCGGGCCGAGCGGTTGCGGAAAGACGACGCTTCTTCACATTATCGCCGGGATTTTGCGCCCGACGTCGGGGCACGTCCTGATCGACGGTTGGGACACTCCGCTCTTGACGGAGTCGGAGCGCGACCAATTCCGGGCGCGGCGCATCGGTTACGTTTTTCAAACGTTCAACCTGTTGCCCGGTTTTTCGGCGTTGGAAAACGTCCAACTTGGGATGGCGTTCGCGGGGCGCGGGCGCGACAAAAAGCGGGCGATCGAGCTGCTCGAACGCGTCGGCTTGGGGAGCCGCCTTCACCATAAGCCGAGTCAAATGAGCGTCGGCGAACAGCAGCGCGTTTCGGTCGCTCGAGCGTTGGCGAACCAACCGAAGCTTGTGTTGGCGGACGAACCGACGGCGAACGTCGACGTCGGGAACCAACAGCTCGTCGTCGACATGTTGCGCGAGACGTGCCGAGCGGAGAACGTCGCGCTGATTTTGGTAACGCACTCGCCGCAGGTCGCGGAGCAGTTCGACCGCGTCGACCTGTTGACCGACGTGAACTTGGTCGCCAAGCGCAAGCTCGCCGAACGCGAAGCGTCGCTAACCGCGAACTAACGCCGACTTAAACCGGAGCCGAACGGCGACGCGACCGAGCGCCGCCGCGCGGAATCTCCGAAAAACGCCTAAATCGAAACCGGCGCGCCGCCGAACGGGAGCAATTTTCGTTTCGGCGCCGCGCCGGTTTTTGCGTTTCTTGGCGAGCGAGGGCGGTTAATTTCGGTCGTTAAACGCCGTCGGGGACGCGTCGTCGGCGTCGGGGGCGACGTAAACGGCGAGAAAAACGCAGAACGGCAACGAAACGATAAGATGTAGCAATGTCAGCCAAGGGGACAGAGCGGCGTCGCGCAGGCGTTGCGCCGACGCCGTCAGGAGTAACCAGTGAATGAGCGCGGAGCCGAGCAAAGCGACTCCGCCGACGCCGAGCAGTCCAATTCCGCCGACGAATTGAAGCGCGTCGTTTCGCGAATCGCCTAACGCAATGCAAACGATCGTCGGAACAAGCAAAAGCGCGAACAAAGCGAACGCGCCGCCGAAATAGTAGCCGAGCGCGATTAAAAATTCGCGCCGCGTCGCTCGACCGTTCCAATGCAAAAAACGCTTAAACTGCTTGAAACTTAACGCGTTGCAGGGATCGGACGTCGCGGACGGTCGCGAATGTTGCGGCGATTGGGATCGCGATTCCGGCTTTTGCGCATTCGTTTGACCGTTTCGTCCCGGGTAAACCGCGAGAAAAATCGTCAACGGAAGCGAAGCGACGAAGTGTAATAACGTTAAATAAGGCGACAATCCGGCGTCGCGCAACCGTCGCGCCGACGCGGCGAAAAGAATTAGCGTAACGACGACGCCCCCCGCCGCGCCCGCGAGACCGACGACGAACATGCCGAGACCCGCGCCGACCCGAAGCGCGCCGAAATTCGCTTCGCTCAACGCTCCCAAAACGCAGAAAAGAACGCCGAGAACGATTCCCAATAACAGCGAATACAAGAGGTAATAACCGACCGCGCCGAGAAATTCGCGTTGCGTCGCTCGACCGCTCCAACAAAAGAGGGACGGACGTTGTTTTTGAGGCGGCGTTTGCGGGAACGCGTCGGCTTTTCGCGGCGTCGAAGGGGCGGGCGTTTCGGCGTCGCGAGCGGCGAACGGACGGGCGTTAACGTGGGGCGGCGTCGGTTCGTCGCGAAGCGAATAGGTTTCGGAAACCGACGTCGGTTCGGGCGCGTCGGCGATATGGTTAACGCCGTCGAGCGGGGCGCTTAACGTATCGTCGTCGACGTTGGCGGTCGGCGATTGAGGAACGGCGGTCGGCGCGTCGACGCGTTTGCCGTCGGCGACGATCTTGGCGAGAAATTCGGGGGAGCGGTTGGCGTTGGACGAGGACGGCGCGGTCGGAGGTTGCGGTTTCGGCGCGGCGGCTTGAGCGGGGAGGGGTAGGGCGAATCGCGACCCGCAGGCGTCGCAGACGACCGCGTTATTTTCGACGTGTTTGAGCGTATGTTCGCGTTGGCATTTGGGACATTTCATCGGAAAAACCTTTATTGGGGGGAGAAAATGGGATAACGTCGCGTTAAACGCCGCCGCAGGGCCGATTGAGACGGAAAACGGCGCAGGTTGGACGCCGGGCGTCCTAGGTTGCAAGTCGCGGCGCGACCGTCGCATACGTTTAACGGTAGCGATTGTATCAAAAAAAAAAATAGGCAAGCGACGCCGGCGAAAGAAGTTTATTT
>JAFTUJ010000379.1 GCA_017466305.1 Thermoguttaceae bacterium | reverse complement strand
TTCGCTTGCAGTTCGAAAAAGCCTTTTTCCGGCTTGCTAACAAGCGTCGCCGAGTAATCTTTCGGCGCCGGGTACGCCAGGACGCGAACGTCTTGATACTCGTCCTTTTTCTTGCTTCTAAACTCCGGTTTCGGAAGCGCTTGCGCGAACTTCGCCGGTCCCTTGACGACCGTTTTGCTCGACGTCAAGTAACGCATCGCTTGGTCGTGTTTGACCCAAGGCCCGCCCGACTGGCTCCAACCCGGCGAGTTGAAAATCCCCATCTCGACGTCGAGTTCGGACGCGGTCTTAAACGCCGCTCGCACCGTCGCGTACCATTCCGGACTGAACGTTCGCACCGGGCCGCGCGGCACGTTGTCGACGCCGATGTCGCCGATGTACGCTCGGTCGATCCCGACCGACTTCATCGCGGTTACGTCCTTGACGGCGCCCTCGGGCGAGAGGTTGCCGGAAAGCCAATACCAATAAGCCCCGGTGCGGACGGCGCCTTCCGGATTTTGGAAGGTTTTCAGGAGTTCGGCGCGCGCCGGATTCGTCGGAAGTTGGTTCGTTTCGGGCGGCATAACGCGGGAAAACGTCAAATTATTCGCTCGTTCCTGCGCCAAAGCGCCGTCCGAAACATAAGCGACGAGGGCGCCGGTCGCCGTCGCGCCGAGAAGCGCCGCGCCGAAAATCGCGTCCCAAAGAATGCGACGTCGTTTTTGCTTTAACATATAAACGTCCTTTCCTAAACGTTTTCCGTCGTCGTTCGACGCAAACCCGCGCGCTCCGACCGACCGAAAACCGAGAATCTAAGCAAAAAGGATAAAACGGATAAGACGCGCCGACTTTAACGTTTCAAACAACGCAAACCTCAAAATTTAGCGTCGACGGCGCCGTTAAATCGCCATTATACCAGACGCGGCGCCGCGGCGTCTAGCGTTTTTTCCAAAAATTCCGCAAAAATTTTCGTCGCGACTTAGAACGCCGACGCGACGCCGTCGCCGCCGTCGAATTTAAGAAATTTTCCGCGCAAAAAAAGCGACGAACTCAAAAAAGCGATTGACTCCCCCCCGCGCCCGCCGTATAATATATAGGGCAAATTTTGCATTCGAGTCGCGTTTGCGCTTTTTCCTTTTTCCTTATTCCCGCCCAAGGAGCCTCCTATGTCGCGTATGTTTTCCTCCGGCGACGCCCAACCGAACGCTCGCTCTTGCGTCGCGTCTTCGACCGACGTTTACCTCTTGGCGTCCGACGCTCCGCACCCGCCCCACAACGGCGCCGCGCCGTCCGACCCCGCCGCGCCGTCCGCCCCCGCCCAACTCTCCGACGTTTGTCGCAAACGCGCCTCCAAGCGCCTTATGTCGCTCGACGCGTTGCGCGGTCTGAACATGCTCTTCATTATCGGGCTCTCGGCGGTGATCGTCGAAATCTGCAACCTTTGCCCCGGCTCGTTTTCCGACGCGTTAAAAACGCAAATGACGCACGTCGAGTGGAACGGAATCCGCCATCACGACACGATCTTTCCGCTCTTCCTTTTCCTCGCCGGCGCGTCCTTTCCGTTCTCGCTGGGCAAAGCGCGGGCGAACGGTCTCCCGACTTGGCGAATCGTCTTAAAGGTTGTCTATCGGGGACTTGCGCTCGTCTTACTCGGCGTAATTTACAACAACGGCGTTAATTTCGACTTCGCGAACCTGCGATACGGCAGCGTTCTTGGGCACATCGGCCTCGGCTGGATGTTCGCCGCGCTCCTCTTTATGTCGCTGCGTCGCCGTTGGTTAATCGCGATTTCCGCCGTCGTTTTGGTCGGATATTGGCTCGCGTTGGTTCTCGTCCCCGCGCCGGACGTCAACCCTCCGGAAGCCTTTTCGCGAGCGGCGTTTGCGGAGCGTTTTGAAAACCTCCTGACGCCGGAAAAATCGGAGTCGATTCAAAAGAACCTCTCGATGGAGGGCTCGCTCGTCGGTTACGTCGACCGCTCGATCATGCCGGGCAAACTGTACAAAAAAGTTCACGACCCGGAAGGGCTCGCGTCGACGCTGCCGGCGATCGTAACCGCTTTGCTCGGAATGCTTTTTGGCTCCGTCTTGCGCTCGCCGCAAACCGACGAATACCGCAAAGTATTGACGCTGTTTGGTTTCGGCGTCGCGCTAACCGCCGTCGGTTACCTTTGGCACGACGTTTTTCCGATCAACAAAAACCTTTGGAACAGCACCTTCGTCTGCTTCGTCGGCGGCTGCTCCGCGATCGCGCTCGGCCTATTTTATTTAATTATCGACGTTTGGGGCTTGCGCTTTTGGGCGTTGGCGTTTGTCGTCGTCGGCGCGAACCCGTTGGCGATTTACCTCGGACGCAAATTTTTCGACCTAAATTACACCCGCGATTTCTTCTTCGGCGACGCCATAACTCGTTTCGTTCCGGACGCTTACCAAACGCTCGCGACGACGTGCGCCGGTCTTTTGGTCGGTTGGCTAATACTCCTTTGGCTGTACCGCCGCCGAATTTACATCAAAATTTAACACCACTTAACTCCATTAACGGCAACATTTAAGTAACAAGAAAGGCGACAAATTTGAACGACGCTTGGCGCTTGAAAACGCAAACGCTCCCGCTCGACCGCCCCGTTTTGGTCGGGATTATCAACGCGACGCCCGACAGTTTTTCGGACGGCGGCCAATTTTCCGTCGACGCTAACTCCTTGTTTCGCGTCGACTTAAACGCCGTCGTCGCCAAAGCGCGAGCCCTTATCCGCGACGGCGCGTCAATGCTCGACGTCGGCGGCGAAAGCACGCGCCCGGGTTCGGAACCGGTCGGCGAAGCGGAGGAAATTCGCCGCGTCGTTCCGGTCGTAAAGGCTTTAACCGCCGCGTTTTCCGTTCCGATTTCAGTCGATACGTACCGCCCCGCCGTCGCCGACGCCGCGCTCGAAGCCGGCGCCGAAATCGTCAACGACGTCGCCTCCGGCCGTTACATCGCGTCGCAAAACCGTTTCGCCGAAGAAAACGAAACCGACTTCCCCGAAGAAATGGCTGACGTTGTTCGACGACGCGGCGCCGCCGTCGTGTTGACGCATATGCAAGGAACGCCGCGAACGATGCAAGTCGCCCCGCGATACGACTTAGGCGTTTTCGACGAAGTTTTCGACTTTTTGCGTCGGCGCCGCGATCGCTTCGTCGAACTCGGCGTCGACGCCGCTCGAATCGCGCTCGACCCCGGCGTCGGCTTTGGCAAAACGTTCGAGCAAAATTGGGAGCTAATTCGCCGCGCCGCCGAATTTTACGCGCTTTCGCAACCGCTTTATTTCGGTTGTTCGCGCAAACGGTTTTTAATCGAAACGTTGCGCCGCGCCGTCGCCGCTCGCGAAACCGAAACGGCGTTAACCGACGAATCCAAGCGATTTTACGAACCGCTCGAACCGGAAAATATCGCCGAGCGCGACGCCGCGACCGCCGCGACGACGCTTCTTCTCGCCGAACGCGGCGTCCGTATTTTCCGCGTTCACAACGTTTTACGCAACGCCGTCGCGCTCAAATTCGCCGAATCGCTCGCCGGTTCGCGCGAAAATTCCTCGTCAAACGCCGGAGTTTTTCGCCGATGAAATCGCCCGCGACTCCTTCCCAAACAACGGTTTACGTCGTTGGAACCGACGAAGCCGGATACGGCCCGAATCTAGGTCCGCTCCTCGTCGCGTCTTCCGCTTGGACGTTGACGACCGAAGCGTTCGGTTCCGCCGAAACGTTGCGCCGCGCTTTTTCGCCGCCGCGGGACGCGTCTTCCGCCGCCTCCGAAACCGTTGCGCCGTCGAATGTTGGACGTTCGACGAAAAAACGTCGCTCGAAGAAAAAGAACGCCGTTGACGCCGCGTCGCTTTTCGACCTTTTCCCCGCCGAGGAAACGTCGGTCGCGCCGCCGGAAACGTCGAGCGCCGCCGAGCCGGAAAGCGACGCCGTTTCGCGCCGAATCGACGACGTTGTTCCGCGTTTAAACGCTTCTCTCGCCGAACTTTGCGCGCGGCGCGGCGTTTTCCCGTTGACCGACTCGAAAAAATTATACGGCCCGTCGAAATCGCTGGCGGCGCTCGAACGTTCCTTTTGGCTCGCGCTCGGTTCGACGCGCCGCGTCTTGCAAACCGTTACACGTTCGGAACTTGCGAACCTTGCGACTTGGCGTTCGACGCGCTCGCTTCTTTGCGCCGAAACCGTTTCCGACGACGCGCTTCCGCCTTGGGAACTCG
>JAFTUJ010000378.1 GCA_017466305.1 Thermoguttaceae bacterium | reverse complement strand
TTAGAAGCAGCCATCATTTAAAAAGTGCGTAATAGCTTACTGGTCGAGCAATAGGGCGCCGATAATGAACGGGAGTAAGAATCTAGCCGAAGCCGCGGAATCGCAAGATTGGTAGGAGAGCGTCGTATAGAAGACACAAGGGATACCGTAAGGAGTCTTAGCGGTCTATACGAGCGATTATGCCGGAATGAGTAACGATAAGACAGGTGAGAATCCTGTCCGCCGAAAGCCTAAGGTTTCCTGGGGAAGGCAATTCCGCCCAGGGTTAGCCGGTTCCTTAGTCGAGGCTGAAAAGCGTAGACGATGGCCATAAGGTTAATATTCCTTAGCTTCTTTAAAATACCGACGGAGGGACGGCGTTTGAACGGCAAGCGGTCTGCTGGATTAGATCGTTGTTGCCTAGTATCCTTTCGCGTAGTCAAATGCGCGCGATTTAATGGAGAACGGCGACTCGACAACTTGATTTGGAAGTTGTCCGCCAAACGTCCAAGAAAAGCTTCTAAGGGTTACGTTTAAAGAAACCGTACTAAAACTGACACAGGTAGGCGAGTAGAGTATACTAAGGCGCTCGGGAGAACGCTGGTTAAGGAACTCTGCAAAATGGCCCCGTAAGTTCGCGATAAGGGGCGCCGTTGGCCTTGAATAGGGGCCGACGGCCACAGTAAATCGGCAACAGCAACTGTTTATCAAAAACACAGGACCGTGCGAACACGCAAGTGGAAGTATACGGTCTGACGCCTGCCCGGTGCCGGTAAGTTAAGGAAGGAGGTTATCGCAAGAGAAGCTTCCGACCGAAGCTCCGGTAAACGGCGGCTCTAACCTTGAGAGTCCTAAGGTAGCGAAGTTCCTTGTCGGGCAAGTTCCGACCTGCATGAAAGGCGTAATGACTGTTGCACTGTCTCAACCAGCGACCCGGTGAAATTGTAGTCGTGGTGAAGATGCCACGTACCCGCAGTAAGACGGAAAGACCCCGTGAACCTTTACTGTAGGCTGAAATTGGTCTGAGACCTGTTTTGTGTAGGATAGGCGGGAGGCGATGAACCCGGAGCGTCAGCTTCGGCGGAGCCAACCTTGAAATACCGCCCTGAACATGTTTTAGCTCTAACGACGATTCCCTTGAATCAGGGCGTCGGACATTTTCAGTCGGGCAGTTTGACTGGGGCGGTCTCCTCCCAAAGAGTAACGGAGGAGTCCAAAGGTCGCCTCAGCCTGTTTGGCAATCAGGCATAGAGCGTAATGGTAGAAGGCGGCTTGACTGCGAGACCTATAAGTCGAGCAGAAACGAAAGTTGGGCATAGTGATCCGGTGGTTCCGTATGGCAGGGCCATCGCTCATCAGATAAAAGGTACTCCGGGGATAACAGGCTTATCGCTCCCGAGCGTCCACAGCGGCGGAGCGGTTTGGCACCTCGATGTCGGCTCATCGCATCCTGGGGGTGGAGGAGCTCCCAAGGGTTTGGCTGTTCGCCAATTAAAGCGGTACGGGAGCTGGGTTCAGACCGTCGTGAGACAGGTCGGTCCCTATCTGCTGCGGGCGTTCGAAATTTGAGGAGGTATCTCTTTAGTACGAAAGGACTTAGAGGTACGCGGCTCTGGCGTTCCAGTTGTCAAGCCTTTGGCACGGCTGGGTAACTAACCGCGGATCGGATAAACGCTGAAAGCATATAAGCGTGAAGTCATCTCCGAGATTAGATTTCGTGAACGCAAGTTGAAAGTCCCCGTCGAGACTAGGCGGTTGATAGGCCGGATGTGTAAGCGCAGTAATGCGTTAAGCTAACCGGTACTAACGGACGAACGTTTGATCGCGTCGATCGATTATTCCTGCGATCGCTGGCTGCTCTTGCAACATTTAATTTAAAATGGAAATTGCCGTTTTGGTGAAAATTAAGACGGTAATCTTCCGGCGACCATATCCAAGTGGAAACGCCCGTTCCCATCCCGAATACGGAAGCTAAGCGCTTGGAGCCGATGATAGTTGTGAAACCGCGAAAGTAGGTATCGCCGGGTTTTTTTTCAAGATTCTTAACCGGGTCTTGAAAATTTAAAGCGCAAATTTCGAAAATTTTCGGAGTTTGCGCTTTTTTTATTGGCTTTTTTGTTGACTTCTTGTAACGTTTCGTCTATAATTCTTGTAAGGGTAAACGGCGCCGCGCGACCGGCGAAAATTGTCGGCGTTTCTTGAAAGGGCGTTTCGTCTTTCAGGTTAGCGCGACGCGTTGCCGGAATCTTAGTTTTTCGTTGTTTAACTCGTTATCGCGTTTGCGTTTATAGATTGGTCGATCGGATAGGTCAAAAACTGAGGATAGGCCCGTTCATTTCCGACTAATCGACGGTTCTTTACCATCCGAAGACCTTCGCCATATCGGCGGCGGCGTTCGCTCAAAGTTTCGTCGCGGCGATTTTTAAAGCGGCGCCAATAAAACCGAATTTAAGGCGTTTTGCCGGCGGCGACGCGAACGAAGTTGGAACATTTTATTTAACGGGAGATAGAGCGATGAATTGCGATTCGTTTATTCTTTTCGCGGGGGGCGCTCATTACGCTTTGCCGCACGCGCTCGCGTTTTTACTTGCTATTTTATCGGGCGCGGCGGCGGAGCGGCTCGAGCAAGCGTTACGGAAAAATAGTCGATTTTGGTTTCCGACGGCGTTCGGCGCGGCGATCGGCTTGGCGACGGCGATACTGCTTGTATTGTTCGGCTGGCGATCCGGCGGCAATCTGTTTCTAGCGGGAGGAATCGGCGGTTTTCTCGGCGCGGCGGTCGTTAAAGCGCGGAAAAAAAAGAAAAACGTCGACCAAAGCGGCGGCGAATCGGCGGAACAAGTTGTTTCGGCGTCGGAGAAAAAGACGAAGAAAGCGATAAATATCGCGATTTACGCCGTTAGTTTGCTTGCTCTTTTAGCGGCGGGGGCCGGCGTCGTCAAATTCGATCGCTTTGCGGAGAAGGTCTCGCATCGATTGACGCAAAAGAAAATTTTTTACGAAAATTCGGAGGCGTATCGAAACGCTTTTGAGCGCGGCGCTTACGACGAAGCGTTTGAGTTCGCTTGCGCTTGCGAAGAGGCGGGGAGAGACTGGCCGGACAACGAGATGTTTTTGGGCGACGCGCATTTTATGAAAGCGGAAGCCGCGGAAATGGCGGGCGATTACGACGCCGCGTCGGCGAGTTACGCGGCGTATAAGGCGGAGCGTCCGGATCCAAACCGAGGAAGCGTTATAACTTCCGAGCCGCGCTTGGCTTACAAACGGGGAAAACGGGACGAGGCGTTTCGCGGATATTGCGATTTGTTCGCGTTGGAAGAGGAAGGCTCGACGACGGGAGCGGTCGCGAACGAACCGGCGCGTTTGAACCGTCTGCGCTTTCCGAAAACCGCGACGTCGGTAATTCTCCTATTGGATTACGCCGAGAAAGACCGCGTTTTGTCGCCGTTCGCGGAGTACGCGGATTTTTTAACCTTTATGGAAGCGGAGTTTAAAGCGCAGGGCGAACCGACGGAACGCGCCGAGACGATAAAGTTTTTCCGTTCGCTCGCCAACGGCGCGGACGTCGGCAACGCGGAAGACGACAGGGAAAACGACGCGGAAGACGACGGCGGCGAGCGTTCGGTTTCGACGAATCCCGACGGCGACGGCGCTCGTTGATTGGCGACGCGACGTTACTTTTCGCGGTTTGAGCGGGAGGCTGGGCGGCGGCGCGCGTCAAGTTGGCGACGTCGCTAAAACGGTCGTTTTTTTACTCGACGGGATTGGACGCGAGGTTTGGAACCGACCTCGCGCTTGCCTGTTTAGCGCAAATTGGGCGCGGCGGCGACGGCGAAACGTTGAAATATTTAAGTAAAATTTTAGCAAACGCGGCGTTTTTTTGTTAGCGTTGCGGAAATGTCGAGGCGTCGACTTCGTTTAAAGCGAAGTCGACGTTTTTTTTTGTATCTTGCTCGATTTGGGCTTTTATTTTTTTTTGAATATAATAACGGATAGGCGCGGAGGAGATCGCGTTATAGAAAACTAGCCTCGAACAAAAGTTCGCGTTGAACGCAAGAAGGGCGAATACGATGAAACAACGAAAAAAAAGACGTTGGAGCGGCGCGTTGGCGTTGGCGCTCGGACTGAGCGCGCTGGGACTGGGCGGAGCGGAACAAAACGCGTCGTCGGTTTTCGCGCAAAACGGCTCTCGCGGCGAGACGCGCGACTGGCGAAATTCGAACGGGGAAATTGCGTTGCGCGGCGCGCTTGACGTCGAGCGCACCTTGGACGAGGCGCCGAGCGAAGGCGCGCCCAATCGCGTTTATTTTATCGACGAGAGCGGCGTTTCTAAATATTATCGTTATCGGCAGTTAAGCGCCGAAGATCGGAATTGGTCGACGAAGCGTTGGACGCGCCCGCGTCGCCGGTTGCGGTTCCGACGGAAGAGCCGGCGTCGGCTGCGACAAAGCCAAACCAGGCGGCCGGCGTCGCCGCGCAAAACGCCGCCGCGGAAAAAAGCGACGTCAACGCGGTTTGGGCAAAATTGCGAAAAGCGTTGCTGGAAGGCGACGACGAACTGGCTAACCGCGCGTTTGAAGAGCTTGCGAAGGGAGCGCAAACGCCGCAGGACAAGATGTTCTTGGCAAATACTAGAGCGATGACGGAGGAGTATCTAGCGTGCTTTCCAGACGGCGCAAATGTTTGGCGAGCGGGAAAAAAAGCGGGCGAGCGACGCGTTCTTAAAATCAACGGCGTCGAACTTCCGTTTCGTTGGGCGCCCCCGGGAACCTTCGCGATGGGGTGCGCGCCCAACGAAGGAGCCGACGAATCGGAAAAACAACATGAGGCGCGTTTAACGAAAGGTTTTTGGATACTGGAAACCGAAGTTACGCAGGAAATGTGGACGGTTTTGAGCGGCGGTTCAAACCCGAGCGCGTTTAGCGGCGATTCGAATCCGGTGGAAAATGTGAGTTGGTTCGATTGTCAAGCCGCGTTGATTGGTATGAACGGCTTGCCTTTTATTACTTTTCCGCATATGAGCCCCAACTTGCAACTTCCGGCGTTTATTTTCCGCCTCCCGACCGAAGCGGAGTGGGAATACGCTTGTCGGGCCGGGACGCGGGCCCTTACAACGTTGACGGACAATCGTTGGACGCGCTTGGTTGGTATGACGGCAACAGCGGAAGTAAAACGCACGCGGTCGGCGGCAAACGCGCGAACGCTTGGGGTTTGCGCGACATGCACGGGAACGTTTGGGAGTGGTGCGCGGACAGGCGCGGCGATTACGCTTCGGACTTGCAAACGGATCCGACGGGGCCGTCGTCGGGTTCCGAGCGCGTGTTGCGCGGCGGCTGTTGGGGCTGCGACGCCAAGAGCTGCCGGTCGGCCATCCGGGGCTGCGACGGCCCGACGAACCGGCGCAATGACTACGGCTTCCATCTCGTTTTAGGTCGCTAGCTCTAGCATGTCTAAGACGCTCCGCGTCTCAAGGTAAGCGTTGACGCTCGAGCAAGGTCGCCGCAAGCGCCTCATGCGCCGCCGACCGCCGTCGAGGGTTTCGCCGCCGAGCGTTTCGCCGAGGAGCGTTTTCGGCGACGTCGGCGCATCTTGGACGAGAGGAAAAGCGCCGGTTGCGTCGCCTCTTGGCGCGACGCGGTAATGGTCGCGAGCGTTGGAAGTTTAGAGGAAACGTCCCGGCGTCCCGGCGTCGCGGCGGTTCGCGGCGAATATTGGGCGGGCGTCGGGGGATATTGTTAACGGGAGGAAGAGGAATGACTTGCTCGAATAACTCGAACGTCGATTGGAACGCGGAATACGGAGCGGGAACGCGGAACGTTTTGGCGATTAAGGGCGTTAATTTCGCGTTTCGCTATTGTCCGCCCGGAACGACCGCGTCGGTTCCGAGGGAAGAGACGACGAAATAAAAAAGAAGCGCGACGTTTCTTGCGGGAAGCGTCGCGCTTTTAACGTTTTTATCGGGTTCGAACGGATTCCGCGGGAAACGAATCGTCGAACGAGGAAACGGCGAGGTTGGCTCGGCGGTTTCGGCGGTTAGCGGTCGAGCGTTTCGTCGAGGTCGGCGAAGACGCTTCGACGGCGCTCCGTTTCCGCGTCGAGCAAGGCCGACGAGAGCGCGACCGCGTTCGTTTCGAGCGTCGCGGCTAAATCGGCGACGGCGGCGTCGGAGTCGGCGTTAAAATCGGCGATGGCGGCGGCGTTGGAGTCGGCGTTAAAATCGGCAAAGTCGGCGGTTTTGGCGTCGGCGTTAAAATTGGCAAAGTCGGCGGGGGCGGACGTCGCGTCGAGCGCGCCGAGCTCCGCAAAGACGGCGGACGACGTTCCGAGACCGGAAACGACGACCGTCCCGACGAACGACCAAACGCCGGTTCCGCGACCGTTCGCGTCGAGCAGTTCGGCGCGAACGTCGTATTCGCCGTCGGCGTCGTAAACATGCCCGAAGACCGCCGACGTCGCCGTTTCGTTCAAAACGTCGGCCGGGCGACCGTCCCCCCAATTAACGCGCCAACGGGTAATCGCCGCGTCCGGACTCGTCAGCGACAGGCGAACGACGCCCGGAAGCGCCGAGAAAACGGTCGTTTCCGCCGAGATGACCGGCGCCGCGTCGACGCGCAAAACCTCCGCGCGCCCCGTTTTGCGCTTGCCGTCCGCGTCGATCGTTTGAAAAGCGACGACGCCGGCGGTCGTCGCGACGTCGGCGGACGAAATCCAAACCGGCGTTCCGTTGTTCGTTCGCGTTTCGAACGAACCGTCGCCGTTCAGGTCCCAAACGGTCGTCGAACCGGCGGCGCCGACGACCGCGCTCAAATCGACGACCGAGTCGCCGACGAACGTCAAGCGAGCGCCGACGCCGAGCGAAACGTCCGCGACCGTCGCGCCGACGAACGCCGTTTCCGACGATAAAATTTTCGGCTCGACAACGACCGACGCGCCGAACGAGCCGCCGTCGGCGAAAAAGGCTTCGTCGAGCGAAACGCCGACCGACTGCGCGACGTTGTAATTCGCCGGGGTAAAGACGAGAACGTCGGTCGAAAGGAGAACGCCGTCCGGCGCGGCTAAGTAAACTACGACGTTCGACGTCGGTTTCGTTTTCAGCGCGAAGTTAAACGTCTCTTCCGTCGCGACGCTCAGTTCGAGCGACGAAACGCCCGAAACGTTCGCCGACGTTTGCTTTTCGACTTGAACGCTCGCCGAGAGACGCGCCGTTTCCGCCGGGCCGAGCGCGCCGGAACCGTCGGCGACCGTTCGCGCCGTCCAGTCGAACGCGAAATATTTCGCGCCGAGCTTCG
>JAFTUJ010000377.1 GCA_017466305.1 Thermoguttaceae bacterium | reverse complement strand
AGTCGCCGTCGACGTTAATCTCGACGCTTTCCCAACGCCGCGTCTTCCCGTTTTAAACGTCGACGCGGCAAAATTTAACGATTTTTCCGATTCGTCGCGACGACGCTTCGCCGGTCGCGCTTCCGACGTCCGCAAAAGTCGCGACGACGCTTCGCCGGTCGCGGTTCCGACGTCCGCAAGAAACGCCAAAACGAGCGTCGACTCGCGTCGAACGCTCGTTTCTATATCGATCGCTTAAACGCAAACGGCGAAACCGATCGCTTTCCGCCGTTTGCGCGATCGTCGACGGCTTAATCGGCTCACTCGCCGATCGCGGCTTGGTCGTTCTTGCGAAGAACGCCGGCGTCGACCAGCTTGTCGATCAGCTGTTGCATGCTGTTGAACGCGGCCAAGAAACCTTGCGGCGGCATCACGACGCGGAACGCTTCTTCCGTCGTCGGTTTTTCGCCGTCGGCGCCCGGTTGGAGCGTAACGCAGTCAAAGCGAACCATATTGCCGGCGAAGTGAATTTTGCCAATGCCGTCGATAAAGCATTCTTGTTTCATTGAAGTCCCCTTTCGTTCTGTTATTCCAAATTGGCGCTAAAACGCGTTTTAGCGACTAAAAACGTCGGCGACGCGCCGCGCAAAAAAACTTCTCTTCCTTCATCGACTATTTTCGCTCGTTTTTTGACGAAATCGGTCGAAATTTCTTCATTTTTCTCGGCTTTTAACGTCGTTTTCTTCCGACGCGACGCTTTTTCGCCGGGCGAGCGTTTCATTTTGGCGCGGTTCGCGTTTCATTTTGGCGCGGTTCGCGTTTCATTTCGGCGCGCCCCAAAACGAAAAAACGCCCGTCCGGCGCAAAACCGAACGAGCGTTTTCGTTTAACTCGACGTTAAAACGTCGAAAGCGTTACTTCGTCAGCTTCTCGTTGTTTTCCAAGAGCTTAATGAAGACGCCGCCGACGACCGCGCGGGCTTGGAAGCCGCGTTGTTTCGCGTCGCTGGTGAAGTACCAGTCGGAGAGCGGAACGCGATTCGGCGTATTGTCGACGAACTCGTAAACCGGAGCGGTCAACGCGTCGAACTCGGCGCGGGTATCGGCCATCGTCGCGGTCCAAAGTTCCCAGTCGAGCTTGGTGTAATCGGCGCGATTGTCGAGCGGAAGCCCGTATTTGTTCATCTTCGTCTTATAATAGGCGAGTTCCTTCGCGACGACTTCCTTCGGGAAAAGGTTCAGCGCGAGGAGTTTGTCCCAAACGAGGTTGTATTTTTGGCTCCAAGAATCCTTGCGGTCGAACGCGAGGAGGAAGCGGTCGCCGCCGTCGGCCAACTTGACCCATTCGACGGCGAACTCTTCGGCCTTGGCGCGGAACTTCTTGGCGAGTTCCGGCTTGTCGTTTCGTTCGCAAAGGTCGGCGAAGCAAGCCAACGCGACGATCGCCTTCGCGGAGAGGTTGGCGTTGTGCGCGAGGTGCCCGGCGAAGTCGTCGGTGCAAAGTTGGTTTTCCGGGTCGAGCCCCTTGGCGAGGAGATATTCGGCCCAAGATTCAAGAATGTCCCAATATTCGGCGACGTATTCGACGTTTCCGTCGAGGCGCGCGATCACGTCGGCGATAATCAGCATGTTCGCGGACTCTTCGACCGGCATTTGGTTGTCCTCGGTTCGTTCGCCGCCGCCGTAAACTTGGCCGTTCAACTTCGGATACGTCCCGACGTCGTGCGGCGAGAACGGGAACTTCCAGCGGCCGCTCGCGACGTACTCGAGAACCGGCGTCAGCGTCGCTTTCAGGAGTCCGGCGTCGTAAACGGCGAAGACCGGCGCCGTCGGGTAAAGGATGTCGACCGTCGCCGCGCAACCGTTGCTGAAATTCTCTTTCGAAACGAGAATCGGTTTTCCGTTCGGCAAAACGGCGAGTTTGTGCGCCGCGACCGCTTGCGGGTAAGCGATCGAGCAAAGGGAAGCGTATTTCGGCCCGCCGACCGCGGTCGCTTTTTCGACCATTTCGGCGTCGAACGCGTCGCAGCGGACGGTCAAATCGGCGTATTCGGCGTTGGCGAGTTCGAGCATCGAAAGCCCTTCGAGCCCGTTTCGGCGCCAATACGGACGGCATTTTTGGCCCAAAAATTCGATCGAGTATTCGTCGTCGTAAGCGGCGATAATCCGCTTTTCAACCGCGTCGGCGCCGACTTTGCCGCAGTCGAACGCGACCGCCAAGACCGGCCAATCGTCGTTGGCGCGGCGCGGGAAGCGTTTGTCGTCGCTCGGAAGCGAACCGTCTTTCAGGAACGCGGCGCGGGCGTCGATATGTCCGGCGAGCGCGGTTTTAGCCGTCCCTTTTTCGACCGCGAGGAAGAGGCTTCCCCAGTCGATGCAGCGGTTGTCGCCCTTCTTCTCGAGAATCGGCTGCTCGGTCGTTCCGAAGCGGAGGACGTCGAGATTTTCGGTCGTCAAGCGCCCGGCGGCGACTTCTTGGTTCGAGTCGTCGACGCAAAGCTCGGCGGTTTGGTCGTAATAAATCGCGACGTTATGTTCTTTGCCGTCGGTCGACTTCGCCGTCCAAACGACGTAAGCGGCCGGACGCGAGAAGACGTCCCAATCGTTCGGCAGCGGCGTTCGGCGGAAGGTCAACGTCAGTTCGACGCCTCCCGCTTCGAACGTATAAACGGTTTTCGTCGCGCGAACGGAAACCGATTTTTGCGTCGCTTTTTTCGCTTTTTTGTCGAATTCGGTCGGGCGGCCCATCAGGCGATAGTTTTCGCCGTCGACGCGAACGAACGACGTCAGCGCGTGAATGCGCCCCGTCCAGTGAACCGGGAACGCGTCGGCCAACTCGTCGACGTTCGACCAAACGCTAAAATACGGGTCGCAAGTAATCAGCGGATAACAAGGAGCGCGCAGTTCGCCCT
>JAFTUJ010000376.1 GCA_017466305.1 Thermoguttaceae bacterium | reverse complement strand
CTAATGTCCGTCGCGCGTTAGATTAATATTCGATTTCACCACTCAAATATTAATCAAACGCGCGACATTATCTAAAAAACAATCCAAAAACAATGTTCGCTTTCTCGCTCGCTCCGTTCCGTCGTTCGAAACGCGTCGCGCTCTTTTTCGCGACCTTGACGCTGGGCGGTTTGCCCGACTTTGCGTCGTCCCCCATTTTCCCCCAAACGCCCGTCTTGCGCAATTTCGCCGACTTGCCTTATTCCGCCGTTTTCGCGCAAGAGGAAGCGCCGGAATGGGACGCGCTCCTCGAACGCCGCGACGGTTGGCTCGCCGCCGACGGGATTTACTCGGTCGAACTCGGTCGCGACGCCGCCGCCAACGACGCAAACGCCTCGAACGCCGTCAAAGTCGACGCAAATTCGCCGACTTCGCCCAATTTAACCGCTTTAACCGCTCCGACGGCGCGCAAAACGCTTTTCCTTTTCAGCGACACGTTCGGCGGTTCGACGAAAAACGACGGTCGCGACTTCGGCGAACGAACGATGACGAACCATTCGTTCGCCGTCTTGACCGGAACCGCGCCGAATCCGGAAAAGATCGCGTTTTTTTGGCGACGCGCCCCGGAAAACGGAGAATTTACGCCGATTAAACAAGACAGCCGACCAAGCGAAAACGCGTCAAAGAGAGAAAACAGCGAAACCGGCGAAGAAACCCCGACTTTACCGGAGCGTCTCGCGCCGCGCAACCCGCTCGGCGTCGACCGTTGGCTCCAAGACGGCGTCGTTTGGCGCGGTCGCGTTTGGACGTCGGCGCTTCTCGTCGGCGCCGGTTGGAAGCCGGAACGGGTCGACGCGGTTTCGCTCGGGCTCGACGCGAACGGTTCTCCCGATTTTAACGACGTCCGAATCGACGAAACGGCGCCCTTTTCGTTCAAAACGGAAAAAGCGCAAGTCGTTTTCGGCGCGGCGATTTGCGACGACGCGGAGGACGGTTTCCTTTACGTCTTCGGTTATCTCGACCGTTTCGACGTCGGGAGTCGCAAAGACCTCGTCGTCGCTCGGGCGCCTCGGGCGAGTTTCGGCGATTTTTCGACTTGGCGTTATTTCGACGGTCGCGGTTGGTCGCCGAACGTCGCGGACGCGGCGCGTCCGGAAGCGGGGCTGGTCGAACGGGTTTCGACGGAGTTTTCCGTTTCGAAAATCCCGAGCGGCGCGAACGCGGGCCGTTATTTGCTCGTTTACACGCCGGGCGTCATCGGGAACGAAATCGCGTTCCGAGTCGGCGAAACGCCTTGCGGGCCGTTCGGGCCGGAAACCGTTTTTTACCGCTCGACGGTTCCGCGCCAATTCGAACGCGGCGTCCGCTGTTACAACGCGAAAGCGCATCCGGCGTTCGGCGACGGCGAAAAAATCCTCGTTTCGTACAACGTCAACCGCTTAGGAACGCTCCCGCGCCGCCCCGCCGAGTACCGCCCGCGCTTCGTTTGGCTCCGCTATTCGACCGTCGACGCCGCGGTCGCGTCCCGCGAACAAAACGCCCGATAAAAAGACACGCGCCGTCAAAGTCGACGCGAAACGCTTATTTTAACGTTGTTTTAAGAAAAAAGCGCGCGCCGTTTCGGTCGTTTTCGCCGTCAGCGCGAGCTAGTAACGACCGTTCCGAGCGGTTCGCGGTCCGGATAATTGACCAAGACGTAAACGTTGCGATTCGGCTCGACGCGAACCGTCGTTTCGACCGGCGTTCCGATCCGTTCGCCGTCGCGGTTTCCCGGGTAAAGCGTCAAGCGCCGTTCGCCGACGGGAAGCTCCAGCCGCGCCGCTTGGATTTGCGCCGGAAGAAGCCCCCAACATCGCGTGTCCGCCGTTTCGGTCGCCTCCCAAACGACGCCCGCGACGTTCGCCGCAAGCCCGACCCATTCGTTGACTTGCCCGACCTGTTGCGCCGCGTAAATCGTTCCTTTTTTAACGATTCTGCGGACGACCGCCCGAGCGACGACTTGATTTTTCGTCGCTTCGAACTGCCGAACCGCCATTTCGTTGACGTCGGCGAGCGTCTCCGTCGTCGCGGTTCGTTCGCCGTCGACCTCGACCGAAACGCAAGCGATTCGCGGCGGCTCGACGACGATTTGCGGAATCGGAACCGGCGCGACGGTCGGCGGAACCGCGTATTTGTTCGTCGCCGAGAAAATTTGGTCGGCGATCAGGAGCGAAACTTGCGTCGCGGGCGAATAAACCTGTTCCTTGCAAGGCCCGCGTCCGACGAACGCGAAGACGTAAACGCAACCGTTCCCCGGTTGAGAATGGACGCTCGTTCGCGCTCGCTCGACGTCCGCCTTCGCCTGCGTAAACTCCGGCGCCCAAGCGGCGACCTGTTCGTATCGCCGCGCCGCTTCGTTTTGGTCGGCGTACGTCTCTTCAAGAAGAAGCCCTTCGAGGTAAGCGCCGAGCGGGACGCGCGGGTACGCCGTTTTCGGATTGATCGTTTTTTCCGGATTTTCCGGGTCGGGAATCGCGCCGCCGCGAACGATTTCGTCCTGTTTGGCGACGATCTGTTTCGCGAACGCCCGCGCGTCGCCGCCGTCGCCGGAAACGCCGGAAACGCCGTCCGCTCCGCCGCCGCTCAACAACTCCTCGAGCGTTAATTAGGCGCGAATCAAGACTTTCTCGTAATCTTCGCCCTCGTACGAAGCGGCGTTTTCGTCGGCGAGATACGTCAAGAGATTTTCGCCGGTTCGCTTCGCCGCTTGAAATTCGAGTTCGTCGAAACGGTCGCGAACGGCGAGCAACTTCGCTTTCGCGTCGACGACGTTTCCTTCGCAAAGCGCGACCGAGGCGGCGTTTAGCGTCAAAACGTCTTGCTCTTTTTTCGGCGCGTTTTTCGCCCGACGCTCGATCTCCGCCTTCGCCGGTTCGAGCGAACCGACGTCGTAAAGGTCGCGGCGAACCGTTT
>JAFTUJ010000375.1 GCA_017466305.1 Thermoguttaceae bacterium | reverse complement strand
AACGGCTTCCCGACGGTCGACCCGAACGCCTTCCCGGTCGCTCAAAACGCTCCGGTCGCTCCGCAAAACGGCTTCCCGACGGTCGACCCGAACGCCTTCCCGGTCGCCCAAAACGCTCCGGTCGCTCCGCAAAACGACTTCCCGACGGTCGACCCGAACGCCTTCCCGGTCGCTCAAAACGCTCCGGTCGCTCCGCAAAACGACGTCCCGACGGTCGACCCGAACGCCTTCCCGGTCGCGCAAAACTTCCCGGAACCGGCTCCGCAAGCCGCCCCCGCTCCCGCCGCCGCGGCGCAAGACGCTTACTCCGGCGTCCATTATCAACCGCAAACGACGAGCGGCGGTTTCGCCCCGGGCAGCGTCGGCGTTTATTGAGCGAAAATTTCGGCGACGCCTCCAACCCGTCGCCGCGAACTCGCCGTCGAAAGCGCGAAGGGATTTCTTCAAAAAAAGAAGTCCCTCCTTTGCTTTCTTGACAAAACGTTATAAGAAGAATATTCCGACGCGCAAGGGAGACGGGGCCGACGCTTTTCCGCGTCCGCCGTTCCGTTCTCCGCGCTCGGTTGGGGGCGTTTTTCCCCTTGATATTAATGGGGGCCGTTTTTTCCCCTTATTAATATATTGACAAAATTCGACGACAAGGCGACGACGCGCCGAACGACCGCGACGCTCGCGAACAAGAAAAGGCAATCCCGATGCAGAACGAAACGTTGCAAAACTGGCTGTCCGACGGCCCGCTCCTGATCGACGGCGGTTGGGGCACGGAGTTCCAAAAACGCGGTCTCCCGCTCGGCGCGCACCCGGATCTTTGGAACCTTGAAAACCCGGACGCGGTCAAGGCGGTCGCGAAATCTTACGTCGACGCCGGTTCCGATATCATTTTGACGAACACGTTCGGCTCGTCGCGCTTCGTTTTGGCGAATCATAACGCCGCCGATAAAATCGCGGAAATCAACCGTCGCGGCGTCGAATTGTCGAAAGAAGCGGCGTCGGAAGCGGTCGGACGCAACGTTCGCGTTCTTGCGTCGGTCGGCCCGACCGGCGTTATGCTCGCGCTCGGCGACGTTTCGCCGGAAGAGGTTTACGACGCGTTCGTCGAGCAGATCGAAGCGCAAAAAGCGGGCGGCGCGGACGGCGTCGTCGTCGAAACGTCGAGCGACCCGCAAGAGATGGCGCTCGCCGTGAAAGCGGCCAAGTCGCTCGGGCTTCTCGTCGTCGCGTCCGGCACGTTCGACAGCGGCAAGAAAAAAGACCGCACGATGATGGGCGCGACGCCGGAATCGTTCGCTCAAGCGGCGGAGGAAGCGGGCGCCGACGCGGTCGGCTCGAACTGCGGTCGCGGAATCGAAACGTTCGTTGAAATTTGTTCGCGAATGAAAGCCGTTACGACGCTCCCGCTTTGGATGAAGGGGAACGCCGGTCTTCCGAAGATGGTCGACGGCGCGACCGTTTACGACCACACGCCGGAAGGTTTCGCCGCCGAAGCGCTGAAAGTCGTCGCCGAGGGCGCGTCCTTTGTCGGCGGCTGTTGCGGTTCGAACCCGGCTTTCATCGCCGCCGTCCGCGCCGCGCTCGACGCTCGTTGACGCTCGCCGCCCCGCGCCAACGTTCGCAAGGAACGTTCGACGCGTTAAACGCCGTTCCTCGAACGCCCTTTCCCTTTCCTTAAACTCAACCGAACCCCCCTATTTCAACCGGCTCAAAGCCCAAATCGCCCCGCCTCGACGGCGCGAAGGAGTCATCGCATGACGACGCAAAACCCGGAAAATTTCGAACCGAACGCCGCGCCCGAAAAGGCCCGTTCGCTCCACTTCATCGAGCAAATCATCGAAGAAGACAACCGCTCCGGCAAGTTTGGAAACCGCGTTCACACTCGTTTTCCCCCGGAACCGAACGGCTACCTGCATATCGGACACGCGAAGTCGATCGTTTTAAACTCCGGTTTGGCGAAGCAGTACGGCGGCCTCTTCAACCTCCGTTTCGACGACACGAACCCGGCGAAGGAAGACGTCGAGTACGTCGAATCGATCAAGGAAGACGTCGCTTGGCTCGGCGCGAATTGGGAAGACCGCCTCTTCTTCGCGTCGGACTACTTCGAGCAAATGTACGAGTACGCCGTCCAACTCATTAAGAAGGGGAAGGCTTACGTCTGCGACCTAACCGCCGACCAAATCCGCGAAACCCGCGGAACGCCGACCGAGCCGGGCAAACCGAGCCCTTGGCGCGACCGCTCCGTCGAAGAGAACCTCGACCTTTTCCAACGGATGCGCGACGGCGAGTTCCCGGACGGTTCGAAAACGCTCCGCGCTAAAATCGACATGGCGTCGCCGAACTTCAACATGCGCGACCCGGTCATGTACCGCATCGTCCGCGCGCCGCACCACCGTCAAGGGACGAAGTGGAACATCTACCCGATGTACGACTGGGCGCACGGTCTCGAAGACTCGATCGAAGGAATCACGCACTCGATCTGCACGCTCGAATTCGAACACCACCGCCCGCTTTACGAATGGTTCCTGAACGAACTCGGCGTTTATCGTCCGCAACAAATCGAGTTCGCGCGCCTCAACCTGACTTACGCCGTCATGAGCAAGCGCAAGTTGATCGAACTCGTCAAGGGCGGTTACGTCGCCGGTTGGGACGACCCGCGCATGCCGACGATTTGCGGTCTCCGCCGCCGCGGTTACACGCCGGAAGCGATTCGTCTCTTCTGCCAAACGATCGGCGTCGCGAAGTTCAACAGCACGATCGAGGCGACCGTCCTCGAAAACAGCCTCCGCGAAGTCCTGAACAAGTCGGCGCTCCGTCGAATGGCGGTGTTGAACCCGATCAAACTGATCATCGACAACTATCCGGAGGGCCAAACGGAGACGCTGACCGCCGTCAACAACCCGGAAAACGAAGCGGACGGAACGCGCGAGGTCCCGTTCTCGAAAACGCTTTACATCGAGCGCGACGACTTTATGGAGGACGCGCCGAAGAAGTATTTCCGCTTGACGCCGGGCAAAGAGGTGCGTTTACGTTACGCTTACTACGTTACGTGCAAAAACTGCGTCAAGGACGCGGACGGGAACGTCGTCGAAGTTCACTGCGATTACGACCCGGAAACGCGCGGCGGTCAAAGCGCGGACGGGCGCAAAGTCCAAGGGACGATTCACTGGGTCGACGCGGCGACGGCGCTGAACGCCGAAGTTCGCCTTTACGACCGCTTATTTAGCGTCCCGAATCCGGACGACCCGCAAAATACCGGCGATTACAAAGATTACCTCAACGCCGATTCGTTGACGGTCGTCGAAAACGCGAAGCTGGAACCGGCCCTCGCCGACGCGACGCTCGACGAGCGTTACCAATTCGAACGCGTCGGTTATTTCGCGCTCGACAAAGCGTCGACGCCGGAAAAACCGGTCTTCAACCGCGCCGCGTCGCTGCGCGATTCTTGGAGCAAAATCGCGAAAAAGTAACGCGAACCGTTAAACCGCGTTAAAAAAGCGTTACCAAGACGCGAAAACGTCGAAAAACGAACCGGCGCCGCGCCCGTTCCTTCGTCGGAACCGAGCGCGACGCCGGTTTTCGCGTTTCTCGCCGCCGTCAAACTTTGCGCGTCTTTTGCAATTTCAAGTAAAAAACGCCGCGTCCTTTCCCGCTTTCCCGGAAACAGACGCGCCGTCTCCGTCTTCCGCCGTCAAACTTTGAGCGTCTTTCGCAATTTTAAGTCAAAAAACCGCCGCGCCCTTCCCGCTTTCCCGGAAATCGACGCGGCGTTATTTTCGCCGTTAAAGTCCGCGCATTTCCCCCAATCCCAAAAGCGCGGACGTCGTCAAAGTTGGCGCGATGCTCCTATTCCGCCGTTTTTCCCGCGTTCTCCGCTTTTTCGAGCGCGAGTCGGAGCGTTTCGGCGACGAACTCGGCCAACTTGACCGGAACGGCGTTCCCGATCATCTGCTCCGCGTCGGTTTTCGTCCCGACCCAACGGAAATCGACCGGAAACGTCTGAAATTGCGCGCGTTCGGCGGTCGTCAGCGCCCGAATCTCCGGTCGTTCGGCAAGAGAGCAAGCGTCGTTCGGATGACCGGGATACCCCTTCGGAACGGGGCGGTTGACGCCGCGCATCGTCGGGGCCGGTTCGTCGACCGAAAAAACGGCGCGACGGTTGTAATTGCGCGGGTGCCGATAATAATACTCGAACGGTAGCGATTCGCCGAAATAATCGCGCGCCGTCGTCGGTTTCTTCGAGAGGCGCGACTCGATAATTTCGGTCGCGAACCCGTCGGCAACGCCTTGAATCCCCAAGCAAACGAAGCGCTTCCGTTTCTGCGGCGCCCCGCAACGGCTCGCGTCGAGGACGACTTCCGTCAATCCGTAACCCGCGTCTTTAAAGAGCTTGCGCGCCGACGCGAACGCCTTGCTGAGCCGGGCCCGCTCGACGTTCTCCATCGCGAAACAGCGCGGGCGAATCTCCGAAACGACGCGAGCGAAACACTCGGTCAGGTTGGCGCGCTCCGCTTCGACCCGTTTCCCGGCTTGCGAAAAATCTTGGCAAGGCGGCCCGCCGATAATCGCCTCCGGCGCGAAAGCGCGAATCTCCGCGACCGCCGCGTCGACGTCGGAGAGGTCGGTTTCGGAAACTGGATGGTCGAAGTTCGCTCGGTAACAAGCCGCCGCGACCGGCCAAAACTCGAACGCGCCGACGACGTTAAACCCTTGCCGCGCAAAACCTAACGACAACCCGCCGCACCCGGCGAACAAATCGACCGTTCTCATCGTCTTTCGTTTTTCTCCGTTTCGAGCCCGTTTCGGCCCCCGTGTTCGAGCCGTGTTGCCGTCGTGTTTTCGCGTTTTCGGCGGGCGTTTAGACGTTTTCTCGACGGCGAAAAAAGGAACGCCGTCCGATTTCCCCGATTATAGACGCGCTTCCCGGCGTCGTCAAGGGGCGACAAACGCTAACGACAACGCAAAAACGACGAAACGCCGCCGTCAAACTCCGCGCCGTTTCGTCGTCTTGCCAATCTCCAACCGCTTGCGCGGTTTGCGCCGTTTTCCCAAACCGCGCAAACCGCCCAGTTCGCCGATTTTACGGCGCAACCGTTACGAAGACGCCTTCGCCCGGCGCGAGGTAAAAGTTCGCGAAACCGTCCGCGTCCGGCTCGACCGTCGTCGGGACGCCGCGCGTCCAAGCGGTCGCGGTTCCGTCGAGTTTGAGCCGAACCGTCGCGCCGCGATTCGCTTCGAAGTCGGCCATATTCACCAAAGTGAACGCCGTTCCGGGCCCGTCTTTGCGCTCGAAACAGCCGATCAGAAGCGGTTCGTCGCAACGGATTTCGCGAATCGTTTCAAAATCCTTGTATTCGTTCTTCATTTTCAAATACGGAGTCGCGTCGGAACAGTTGTGCGTGAAGGCGCCGACGTTGCGGTACTTGACGTATTCGTCGGAGAGGCGGCGCAACTCTTGGAAGACCGGGCGCGCCTCGTACCAAGCGGTCGATTTGCGGCTCGCGACGTCGACCAACGACGGGAACTCCGGATTATAACCGGCGTAAGTCCAGCAGAGAATACACTTGCAACCGAACGACAGCATCGAGTAACATTGCCAACGGTACTCCGCTTCGGTCGGGGTGCGCTTGCCGTTCGTCCAAGCGAACGTTTGAATGAAGCACCAAAATTCTTTATCGTATTCGCGGGCGACGGTCGCGATCGCGTTGATCGACTCGACGTAATCTTGGTAAGTAACCTTCTTGCCGCCGACCCAGTTGAGCGGGTAAATGTCGGTGCAAATGTAATCGACGTCGAACTTTTTGCAGAAATCTTCGCAGTAACGGCGGTAAACGTTCGGGTCGACGTCGTAATACTCGATGGCGGCGGCCCCGGCCCCGTATTTCAGCTGCGCGTCGTTGGCGTACATCGGCAAGAGGTTGATATACGGGACTTTGCCGGTCGCGTCGGAGTACCGCTTCGACGTCGCGGCGAGTTCGTCGTAAGCGTCGGAACCGGGCTCGTCGACGATATAATGCCCGCCGTAATTCGGCCAATCGCAATATTCGGCGGTCGCGGTCTCCGGGTTCGCGAACCCGCCGTCGTTGACGTAAACCTCGACGCCGCGTCGCGCCGCCGTTTGCAGGAGTTTTTGCGTCGGAACGCCCGGCATCGCAATCAAAAAGTCGAATCCGCAATCGGCGTAAGTCCGCATATATTCGTCGTTAAAGTCGCCGGGTCGGAAGTTCCCCCAAGCGCCGATTCGGAGCCGTTCGCGCCCGAAATACGCGGCGTCAAAGGGCGAATCGACCCAAACGCCGAGGAAACGTTCGACCGCCTCCGCGACGCAAACCGCCGCTTGCGCCCGAGTCGACGCCGTTGCGAGCGCCGCTTTCAAGCCGGAAACGTCGACCCCGAAACCGGCCGCCCGTTCGCAAAGCGCCGCCTTCTCCGCGTCGCTCGTCGGCGCGTCGGGGCGGAACGCGTTTTTCTCGGCGTTCTTCTCGGCGTTCTTCTCGGCGTTCTTCTCGGCGTTCTTCTCGGCGTTCTTCTCGGCGTTCTTCTCGGCGTTTTTCTCGGCGTTCTTCTCGGCGTTCTTCTCGGCGGCGGCGAAAAAGCCGCGAGCGACGGCGAACCGAATCGCCCGCTCGTCCGGACGCCCGGCGACGTCGGTCAGCGACGCGGCTTCCTTCGAAACGGTCAAGCGATACGGCCCCGGCGCGGTCGCTTGGAACGTCGTAAAGCCGAGCCGCGTCGTCGACGAAAGGAGCGCCGCGCCTTTATTTTCTTCGCCAACTCGAACGACGACAAGCGTTTCCGGGCGCGCTCCGGCGGCGAGCGTTTGGGGCGCTTCCTCGGCGTTTTGCAGGAGGTAATCGGCGCGATCCCAACCGTCGGCGAGCGTTCCGCCCGGAATTTCGCACTTTTGCAGCGGCGCGTCGAGGGTCGCCGGGCGGGAATAATCGGGCGCGTCGTTCGCTTCGGCGAGGAACGCGCGGGCCGCCTCTTCACTCGGGAAGAAGCCGAGTCGGGAGAGCGAAATCGTCGAGCCGGGCGAACTTGGGTTCGTCGCGTCGAGTCGGAACGAGGTAACGACGCCCTTCCAATTTTGATGCGGGAACGAGCGCATGTCGACGACCAAATCGCGCCAAACGCCGTCGCAAACGACCGGGAACTGCGAGTAACTCTTGTCGGAAAGCGCCGTCAATTCGTCGGTTGTGAAGAAAATTCCGCCGACTTTTTTATCGGACTCGATCTTGTACCGCAACGCGAAAAAGGGCCGCTCCGCCGCCGCGAACCGGGCGTCTTCGTCGATCGGGAGCGAAAACGTCGCGTCGGTTCCGCGAACGCGCATCGTCGTCAAACCGGCTTCGACGCGCAGTTCCGCTTGCCCGACGGTCGCGTCGGCGACGTCCGGGCCGTTGTTGAGAATCCAAGCGGGCGCTTTCGGCGTTCCCTTTTCGACCGTCGTTTCGTCGGCAAGCGTCGACGAAATCGGCGAAATCAACGGCGAAACCGCGAGCGCGGCCCCGGCGAGCGTCGCCCAACGAAGCGAACGGCGCGTTTTCGAATTGCGTTTCAACGTCATTTTTCTCGGCTCCTTTTATCTATTTTCGCTTTTTCCGCTATTTTAACCGTTTTAGTCGTTTTAACCGCGCCAAATGTTTTTAACGCCAAATGTTTTTAACGCCAAACATCTTAAACGTTAAACGTTTTGAACCGTTCGGCGGCGTTTTTCGACGGCGTTTTTCGGCGATTTTCCACTTTTTTCGCCGTTTCGACCGTTTTCGCGGCGATTTTTGCGGCCCTCGTTGCGAAATCGCGTTTTTTTTATACAATGAACGCGACGAACGGGTTTATTTTACCGCGTCTCGCTCGGCGATTCAAGCGTTTTTTCGGTCGCGTCCGTCGAGCGGCGAAAAAAACGCCGCTTCCGCGACGTTGCGTTCGCCGCCCGGCCCGTTTCCCGCCGCCGTCGAAAACGCCCCGACGCGTTCATTAATATATATTGACAAAAACGGCGCAAAAACGCCCCGCGACGCGACGCGCCCCCCAAGCGGTCGAACGGCGCGTCGACGGGCTCTTTCGCCTCCGTTCCCCCTTGCCGAAGAAGCTAAAATTCAACCATTTTTCAATAAAGGAAACCAAAATGAGCGAAAAAACTCTCCGCGTCGGGATTTTGATGGGCAGCGACAGCGATTGGGACAAAATCAACGGCGTCGCCAAAGCCCTCGACGAGTTCGGCGTCGGGTACGAAATTCACGTGATGAGCGCGCACCGCACGCCGGACAAGGTTCTCGAATACGCGTCGACGGCGAAGAGCCGGGGCCTCCGCGTCATTATCGCCGCCGCGGGAGGCGCCGCGCACTTGGCGGGCGTCGTCGCGTCGCACACGCCGCTGCCGGTGATCGGGATTCCCGTTAAAACCGACATGATGGGCGGACTCGACTCCCTCCTCGCGACCGTTCAAATGCCGGGCGACGTTCCGGTCGCGACGGTCGGAACCGGTTCGGGCGGAGCGCGCAACGCCGGGCTCCTCGCCGTTCAAATCCTCGCGCTCTCCGACGAAACGCTCGCCGCCGCTTACGACGACTTCAAACGCAAGCTCGTCGACAAAATCGCCGCCAAGGACGCCGCGTTCCAAGCGAAATTGTCGTCCTGACGCGCTCCGATTCGGCGACGCGACGCCCAAAACGTCGTCGTCGAATCGCTTCAACGCCCGCCGCGCCGCTCGAACGCTCGACCGTTCGGAACGACGCGGCGTTTTTTT
>JAFTUJ010000374.1 GCA_017466305.1 Thermoguttaceae bacterium | reverse complement strand
TTGCGCTTCGGTCAAAAGCGGAAGGATAACGTCGCGAGCGGTTAAGTAAGTCGCGCCGCTCCATTGTTCGGTCAAAATCGGGGTATTGCCCGGAGCGACCTCGCCCCAACCGGAGACGCCGCCGCTTTCAATGCGGAAAAGAACCGTTTCGCAAAATTCCGTCGGAGCGTTCGAGACGCGAAGCGGTTTTTTTAACGGGAGACGAACTAAATAACCTTCCAAACGGTCGAAACGCATCGACAAAAACTCCAAAAACGTTGCGGAAATTGTTTAACGATGTTAAAAAAGCGGCGAAAAACGCCCAAAATTTATCGATTCGGGCGCCGAAACGCCGAAACCGCCCTTATTTTACCAAACGACGCGGGCGATTGCAAGGAGCTTTTTCCGTTTCGGAACGATTTTATCCCGTTTCTCCCCTTGCGGCGGAGGCGGTCGGGGCGGCGACTCTTGCGACGTCGGCAAAATTGCGATATAATGAAAGAGCGTTTGCGCGACTTGGTTCGCCGTCGAAACCGCCCTTATTAATATAACGTCAAATTTCGGAGAACGACGAAACGATGCAACCGACCCTTTTCGACGACCAGCGGCCCGTTTGGGAGACGGTCGAGAACGAGCGCGAAATCTTGATCGCCGAAGTCGCGTTTCCGGACGGGCCGGACGGAACGTTCGATTACAAGGTGCCGGAGCGGCTCGAAGAGCGGGTCGTTCCGGGCGTTCGCGTTTCGGTTCCGCTCGGGACGCGGAATCGGCCGGTTTGCGCTTACTGCGTCGGCGTCGAGCGGCGACTCGAACGCGAAAAGCGCCCGGCGTTGGGGGAAAAGAGCGCGGGTAAGGGAAATAGGCAAACTAGGAAGGAAGGAGCGACCGAGGAAAAGAAACGGTTTCGCTTGAAAGAGGTCGCGTCGGTCGTCGACGCGGAACCGCTCCTTTCGCCGAAAATGTTGGAGTTGGCCCGTTGGCTCGCGAAGCGGTATCTTTGCCCGCTCGGGACGACGTTGGAAGGGATTCTGCCCGCCGGAGTGCGCGACGCGGCGACCGGAACCCGACTAACGACCGTCTTGACGCTCGCTCCCGACTTCGAAGCGCGCTTGGCGAAGGTCGACGCGGCGAAAAAGAAGCGTCAAATCGACCTGTTGACGCCGAAACAGCGGTTCGTTCTCGAAACGCTCCGCCAACTGGAAGACCCGCCGACCGTCGCCGAGTTGGCCCGTTGCGCGAAATGCTCGACCGTTCCGATTCTCGCGCTCAAAAATCTCGGAATCTTCCAAACGAAGCGCGTCCGGCGAACGAGCCGCTTCCTCGACGAGGCCCTCGCGACCGATAAAAAAGGGGAAAACGGCGATTACGACGGCGCTCGGCTGACCCTTACCGACGACCAACGGAAGGCGCTCGACCGAATTCTGACGGCGCTGCGCGAGGAACAAGCGCCGACGTTCCTCCTGCGCGGCGCGACCGGAAGCGGCAAAACGGAGGTTTACATCCGCGCCATCGAGGAGGTCGTCTCGTACCGCAAACAGGCGATCGTTCTCGTTCCGGAAATCAGTTTGACGCCGCAAACGGTCGGGAGGTTCCGCGAACGGTTCGGCGACGTCGCGGTTCTGCACAGCCGACTGACCGACGTCGAGCGGAAGGCCGAATGGGAGAAGATCGCGAGCGGACGAGCGCGGGTCGTCGTCGGAGCGCGAAGCGCCGTTTTCGCGCCGGTTCCGCGACTCGGGTTGATCGTTATCGACGAGGAACACGAGACGTCGTTCAAACAGGACGTCGCGCCGCGCTATCACGCTCGCGTCGTCGCTCGGTATCGCGCCGACCAAGAGAACGTTCCGCTCCTGCTCGGCTCCGCGACGCCGTCCCTTGAAAGTTGGCGCAACGCGCAAATGAAGCGGTACGAGCTGCTGTCGCTCCCGCGTCGGGTTTGCGAACGACCGCTTCCGCCGGTTCACATCGTCGATATGCGCAGCCGCGTCGCGACCGGCTTCGCTCGCGGCTCCATTTGCCAACGCTTGTTCAAAGAGATGACCGACGCGCTCGACGCCGACCCGACGAACCAAGTCGTTTTGCTCTTGAACCGACGCGGCTTTTCGACCCATATACAGTGTCCGAGTTGCGGCGAAACGCTAAAATGCCCCGAATGCGACGTCGCGTTGACGCATCATATAACGCAACAAATCGCGCTTTGCCATTACTGCGATTATCAAATTCCGGCGCCGAACGCCTGTCCGTATTGCGGTTTCGCCGGGATTAAATACGGCGGGTTCGGGACGCAAAAGCTCGAGCGGGAGTTGGCGGCGCGTTTTCCGGACGTTCCGATTTTGCGGATGGACGCCGACACGACGCAAGCTCGCGACGCGCACGAACGGGCGCTCGGAGCGTTTCGGCGCGGCGAATACCGGATTTTGCTCGGAACGCAGATGATCGCCAAGGGGCTCGACTTCCCGAACGTCGTTTTGGTCGGAATTATCAACGCGGACGCGGCGTTGCATTTGCCCGACTTCCGAGCGTCGGAGCGAACGTTTTACTTGATCGTTCAAGCGTCGGGGCGGGCCGGGCGCGGCGAGAAAGAGGGGAAAGTCGTCGTGCAGACGTACAACCCGGAGCATCCGGCGATTCGCGCCGCGATGGCGGCCGACTATTTGGGGTTTGCGCGAGAAGAACTCGCCGAGCGGCGCAAATTCGCGTATCCGCCGTTTTTCTCGGCGATTAGGTTCGTCGTTCGCGGCCCGGACGAGCGGGAAACGGCGGAGTTTGCGAAAACGTTGGGGGCGGAGTTGCGAGCGGCTTGTCGCGCCGTCAACGAGGAACTTGGGTTCGTTCCGCCGGAGCGTTGGGCGCCGTCGACCGACGAAGAGGACGCCGAGCGAACGAGTCGCGACGCGGCGGGGCGGAACTTTGTAACGCAAGAGCCGCGCCGCCGACCGCCGCTGTTGGCGAAAACGTTGGGCCCGGCGCCCGCGCCCTTTGCGAAATTGCGCGGCGAATACCGGTTTCATCTGCAAATGATCGGCGCGCCCGGCGAACTTTTGCGCGAAGCGGCGCGCCGCGTCGTCGACTCGAAGCCGAAAGCGCCGCGCGACGTCCGTTGGATCGTCGACGTCGACCCGCTTGAAATGCTTTGACGGGCGAAACTCGGGCGTCGCGAAGCGGGGAAGATCGCGGCGTCGGCGGCGGATCGTTGGCGGCGAAGATCGTCGGCGACGGAGAGCGTTTGCGGCGGAGCGTCGGCGACGAAGCGTTAAAAGAGGAAGAATAGGTAAAGCGCGTCGTCGGGGAGACGTTGAGGAAATGGAGCGATTTTAGCGGAGGGGCGAAGCGGGAAGATTGGCGCGATTTTCGGGACGGCGCCGCGAGAAATATCGAAAAAATACGACTCGTTTTCAAGCGACGGGCAAAATTCGTCTTGACGTCGTCGCCGTCTTTTTTTAAGATACCCGACGAAAAGAGAGGACGTCGACGCGAAACGACGTCGGGGCGAATGCGAACGTAAGAGGCGGCAAGTCCCCGCAAAATTTGAGCGTCTTTTTTATTTTAACGCAACGCGCGGCGTTTCGAGCGCGAGCGGACGGTTTTGCGCGAAAAAATGTTGAAAAATATTGAGAAAATCGCCTTAAAACCTAAGCCGCGGCGTCAAGTTTGCGATATAATTGCGTATAATAAAAAGACGGTCGCGCGTTTGCGCTCGCCGAATTTTTAAAGATTGTCGGTTTTGACCGACGCAACGACGAAGGATTTTTGCAGATGTCGATTCAACCTAGAAACGGAACGCCGATTTCGTTGGCCGTCTTGCTCGAAGGGGAAAACGTCGCGCCTTACCGCGAGACGCCGATCGCCTCTTGCGCCGTCGACTCGAGCGAAATGTTACGCGACGGGAACTTCGTCTCTCGAGAATCCCACGAAAGAGCG
>JAFTUJ010000373.1 GCA_017466305.1 Thermoguttaceae bacterium | reverse complement strand
GGAACGCACCGTTCTTCTCGGTTCTCGCGGAGAAGGCGGCGGAGGCGGAGGCGGTTATCAGCAGGGCGGCGGCTATCAACAGTCGTATCAACGCCAGCAACCGCAACGCTCCAACGCGTCGAACTCCGGTTCGTCCGGCGGCGATTACTACAACGATTTCTCGCAAGACGGCGGCGACGACATCCCGTTCTAAATTCGAACGGCGCGTTAAGTCGACGTAAAGACGTAAAAGCGTTTTTCGGCGCTTAAGAAATTGGAAATAAAATAAAATAGGAAATATAGCAGGTTTAATCATGCAACAACAACGCAACAAACGCGCGCGCAGCGCTTACCGCACCGGCAAACGTTTGCCGAAGGGCCCGAACGGCGGTATCCAACTCCTTTTGATCCAATCGGTCGACTCCCTCGGCAAACAAGGCGACGTCGTCGAAGTCAAACCGGGTTACGCGAAAAACTACCTGATTCCGCAAGGTCTCGCCACCTTCGCGACCGATCACCACCGCCGTATGGTTGAAAAACACAAGGCGATGTTGCTCGAAATCCAAAAACAACGCCTCGCCGGTCTCCGCGAACTCGCCGATCTCATCGCCGAAAAGACGGTCAGCATCGAAGCGAACGCCAACGAAGAAGGCCAACTTTACGGTTCCGTCGGCGCCGACGAAATCGTTCACGCCCTCAAACTCGAAGGCGTCGCGATCTCGACCGACCAAGTTCGCCTCACTGGTCCGCTCAAGGAACTCGGTCGCTACGCCGTCCGCATTTACTTGGGCCACGAAGTCGAATCTTCGTTGAAGGTTTGGGTTGTCCCGACCACCCGCGACGACGCGTGATTCCCTTCGCCGACGGCGGTTTTAGCCGCCGCGCGTTAAAATAAGCGAACGCGTTTTGCCTATTTTAACATGATGCGCAAATAAAAACGCCGCGCTCTTCTCCAAAAGCGCGGCGTTTTTCCTTTCTTGACCGCTTGCGTTAAGCGGCGCGCCCCCAACCTCTCGGCGTCGCGTTTTCACTTTTTGTCTCAACAACGTTTTTTCGCGTCGCTTTTCTCCACTTTTGTCTAAAACGTCAATCAATTGTCGCCGACCGGCCTGCCCCTCGCCGCCGCGAACGGAACGACGGTCGATTGGCGCCGACCAGCCTTCTCAACCGTTCCGGTCGCGACGATTTTAACGCAAAAAACGGCGCGACGTTCGTCGAATCGTCTCGACAACGCCGCGCCGCTATTTTTTTACGCCGTTACACGAGGTCGACGTTAGCGATTATTCGTCAAACGCCGACGTTAACGGTTTTATTTGTCCGCAAATCACGCGTCAGGTTGAACGGAGAACGGTTTGCCGGCAAAGAAGTCCGCGAAGATTTGCGCGTAACTCTTGTCGGTGTACCCGCCGGCTTCTTGGGTAACCCAACCGTTATAACCGATTTCTTCGATGCAATCGCGCACCGATTTCCAGTCGACCGACCCCTTCCCGATCGGAACGAAATCGCCGCCAGCGCCCTTATTTTTGTCGACTTTGAAATCTTTGATGTGCAGTTTAACGAGCAAGTCTTTACCGCAAGCGCGAAGCCAGTCTTCGGTTTTCGCGTATTTGACGTGATTGCCGAGGTCGAAGTACGCCTTGACGCGCTCGTGCCCGAAGGAACGAACGAACGCGGCGTAAAAGTTCGGCATGCACCACAGGTTGTTCCAAACGTTTTCGATACCGATCGTAACGCCTTCGGCTTCGGCGACCGGAATCAGCTCTTCCATGCAACGGTACGTCGCGTCGGTCGCTTCGTTTTGCAACTTAATATATTCGGCGAACGGCGCGTTGTCCCCTTCGCAAACCGATTTCACCATCAAGGTTTTCGGGTCGAAATCGATTTTGAAATCCCAAGGTTTCGGGCCGGGGTTGCCGACGCGGCACGGAACGAGCAAAATCGCGTCGGCGCCGAACGCGGCGGCGGCGGCCAACGCCTTCTTCACCGACTCGACGTCGGCTTTCGCGGCGTTCGGATTATTGAAGTTCGTCCAACCGCGCATCACCGAGTGAATCTTGATCCCGGTTTCTTCGGCGATTTTACGTCCTTCGCGAGCGGCGGCGACGTCGACGTCCCAACCGGAAATTTCGACGCCTTCGATTCCGACCGCGGCCAATTGCTCGAAGCGTTTGCGATCGACCTTCGGGAGAATGAAAGCGCTGCGGAGTTTCGTTTTATAGGTCGCGGCGCTCTCGTCGGCGCGAGCGACGCTCGAAAAACCGTTCAAATTCGCGGTAGCGGCGACGGCGCCGAGCGCGGTCGTCGTCATAAAATCGCGGCGAGTCCATTGACGTTGCATATTGTTCGTTCCTTTCTCAAACGGGACGCCGGGGGCGCGTTCGAACAACGGGAGTTCCAACGGCTTCCGACGATTCGGTTCGTTCGTCGTCGACCGCCTCGACGGCGCGATTTTCAACGCCTTCAACGCTTCGACGCGACAACGCTTTCTCCGGCGGCTCCGACGCGCTCGCGCCGGAAAAAACGCCGCGAAACGTTTCGCAAGCTCGGCGTTTTCCTTCTTAATCATATTAAGGGAACGGAAATCGAAAATCGCCGTTTAAGCGGCGTTACTTTCCTCAAAATCGAAACATTTTAACGCCCGTCGCCAACGACGCGACGCCAACAGTTTCGGAACGTTCGCGATTATACCAAACGCGCCGCCCAATTGCAAGCAAATTGCGCCCTAAAAAAATTTTTTTTCTTCTTTCTCCTTCCCTCCGTTTCGATTCCGCCCCCCCAAAACGCCCCAACCTTGTCTTTTTCCCATTTTAACGCGCCCAACGCAAAAAAACGCCGCGTTTCTCAACGCGACGCCGTTAAAATTTCGCCGTTTTCTCCATTTTAACGCTCAACGATAGTCGACGTCGCCGACGATCGGCAAATCGTCGAGCGATTCCAGGTTAAAAAGGCGCAAAAATCGGGGAGTCGTCGAATAAAACGCGACTTTTTTCTTGTCGACGACGCGTTTTTCTTGCGCGACGAGCTCTCGTTTGACGAGTTGCGCAAGCGCGCCGGTCGCGTTGTTCCGCGTTTCGAGAATCTCGTCGAGCGAAATCGGCTGCCGATACGCAATCAACGCCAACACGTCGATCATCGTTTGCGTCAACTTGAATTCCTTCGTCTTTCCGCCGACCATTCGGGTCGCCAGCGCGTCGAACTCCGACCGCAACGCCATCCGGAACCCGTCGCCGTCGCGAACGATCCGATAAGGCGCGCCGTCCCGCCAATATCGCTCGTTGAGGTCGGCGAGCGCTTCGATCGCCTCGGTCTCCGACACGTTCCGCATCAGTTCGGTCGCGCGGGCCAACGTTAGCGGTCGATTTTCTCGATCGCCGACGAAGAGCATCGCTTCGAGAATCGACGCCGGACCGATCGGAACGCGCCGCGCAACGGTCGTTTCGGAAGCCGAACCGCCGCCAACCCCTTCGCTATTTTCGCCGTCTCCCCCATTTTGACGCCCGACGCCGACGTTTTGCGCGCTTGCAAGACCGTCGACGCCGAAACGCGACGCGCTCTTTCGTTCGAAATCGGCGTCCGAAACGCGGGGACGTTCGTATTTTCCGCCCGCTTCGCGCAAAAAGTCGGCGTCGTTTTGGAGCAAAACGCCGTCGAGCGACTCGCGCCGCTCCCGTTCGAAATCGCGTTGAAACCGTTCGGCGTCCGACGCGTCGTCGTCTTCCGACTCCTCGCCGTTCTCCGCGCTCTCTTCCTCCGCGTCGTCTCCTTCGTCCGCTTCCGCGTCAAAAATCGAGCGCAGCCCCCCCGCAAACGCGGCGTCGAACGAATTCGCCGCCCGCCGCGTTTCGGCGCTCGTTGAAAAACTCGCAAAAAACGCGTTTTCGTCATCAAATTCAGCGTCGCAACGTTCCTCCCCGGCGCGCTTTTGGTCCGAGTCCGTTTTTTTTTTCCCAACCGTCCCCTTACGACAGCTCGCCCGACTTTGCCGCGTCTTCCTTTCTTGCCGAATCGCTTGTTTTTTTTACCGAGTCTTTTAATTTTACCCAGCCAACCGAGTCTTTTTTCTCGACCGAATTTTCTTTATCGGTCGAATTTTCCTTATCGACCAAGTTTTTTTTATCAACCGCGCCTTTCTTATCCCCCAAGCTTTCGTCGTCGACGTTCTTTTCCGCGTCGCCCGATTTTTTC
>JAFTUJ010000372.1 GCA_017466305.1 Thermoguttaceae bacterium | reverse complement strand
GCGTTGCGGAAAACGACGTTGTGCGCCAGTTCCGCCCCTTCTTTCGCGTCGAAACGACGACGCGAACGTTCGAGCGCGGCGACCAAATCGCGGGAAAGTCGGGCCAGCTCCGAAACGGTCGCGTCGTCCGCGTCTTCAAAGAAACCGTCGAAACGTTGCCAAATCGCGACTTCCATCGGGAAGCGGCTCGCGAACGGGCAAAGCGCGACGAAACGCTCCGTCTCGGCGACAATTCGCGAACCGTCGGCCAATTCGGCGCTTAGGAGCGCGTCCCAAAAGCCGCGTTCCTCGCCGCGCGCCTTGCGTCCCCGTTCGTAACGGATCAGGCGCTCGACCTCGACGCGAACGTCCGGCGGAAGGAAGTTCGTCGCGGTCAGTTGGCAATGCGAGTGCCCCTGCGACGCGCCGGCGTCGGAACCGACGTTCTTGAAAATAAAGGAGTAAGCGTATTTTCCGGAGTCGCGCAACGACCGCAGCCGACGGCGGAACGTCAAAAACGCCGTTTCGATTTCCGCGTCGGAAAAGTCGCCCCAACCGCGAGCGTGCCGGTCGCAGTCGACGATCACCTCGTGCCGCCCGAGCCCGGTCGCCGTTTGAAAGAGCGCGCCCGCTTCGAGCGCCGCCGCGCCGTCGTCCTCGAACGCCGCCGACGGTTTTTCGTCCGCCGCGCCCTCGACGACGTCCGCCGGTCGAAACATCGGATACTTGTTTTCGAAAACGCGAACGTTCCAACGTTGCCCGTCGACGTCGTCGTCCGTCTCGGCTTCGCGGAACTCCGTTTCGTCGTTTTCAAGGCGCGACGCGATCAAACTAACGCGCGGCGTCATCGACTCCGAACCGGGACAAAAAGGACAAAAAGAGTCGGGGCCGTCGACCGCCGCGTCCGCGACTTTATCGCCGGCGCTCGACTCCAAATTCGTCGGACGCGCGCCGCGCCCTTCGGCGATCAGCGCCCAGCGCCCGGTCGCGGGATCGAGTCGAAATTCGGAACCGGTCGCGTCGACCGCGGCGCCTCGTTTGCCGTTCAAAACGTTCTCCATCGTTCGTCGTCGCAAGCGTTCCGTCGAACGCCGCCCAATCTTTCTCGTTAAAAATCGTCGTAAACTTAGTCGTAAACTTAATAGAACAAAGCGCGCCGACGCTCGTTTCCAAGCGCCGACGCGGCGTCGTCAAACGTCGCGAAGCGGCAAAACGCCCCCGGCGTCGCGAACGAACGCTTTAACGTTTTAACGCTAAACCGTTTCGTTCGCGAACGTTCGGAGCGACCGTTTTTCCCGCTTTACGTTAAAGACGACTAGCGGGTAACGGTGTGGTAAACTTGACCGATACCCGGGACTTGAATCTTGTAACGGCCTTGTTCGTCTTGGACGTTCCACGGGGTCCCGTCCCAAGCGTAGGACGACGGAGCGTACGATTTGTCGCTCTTCATCATTTCTTCCCACGTCAGGCGCTTCCCGGTGTAGCACGCTTCGCGAGCCATGATCCCCATCATCGTCGATTTGGCCATGTATTCGCCGTTGTTGATCGTGTCGATCTTGCCGCGAATCGATTTGTACATTTCGATATGTTCGAGCGTGTACATGTCGGACGCGACTTTCTTTTGTTGGTAAATCACTTTGCCGTCGAGGTCGGTGATGCGCGCGCCGCCGAGAACGGTCGCGAAGCCCTTCGTACCGGCGAAGTGCGCGTTATTTTCGCCCCAGCAGCCGTTTTGTTGACGGCAGAGGGAGTAGAACGTCGTTCCGTTGCCGTATTCGAAGACTGCGGCCATCGAGTCGTAAATGTCGCCGTTGGCCGGTTGTTCGACGCGTTGCATGCGAGCGCCGAGACCGTAGCAGGAGACCGGCGCGGCGTCGTTCATCGCCCAAAGCGCTTTGTCGAGCGTGTGGACGTGTTGTTCGACGTTGAAGTCGCCGGAGAGCCAAGCGTAGTTGTACCAGTTGCGGACTTGGTACATCATTTCGGTGTCGCCTTCTTGACGCGGGCGCTTCCAGAGTTGCGACGTCAGGTA
Organism: Thermoguttaceae bacterium; assembly: GCA_017466305.1. Lineage (GTDB taxonomy): Bacteria > Planctomycetota > Planctomycetia > Pirellulales > Thermoguttaceae > RUG369. Next base: position 735 of record JAFTUJ010000372.1, on the reverse strand, counting down.
GGTCAAGCGACCGGAGGTAACGTCGCCGATGGCGCCGTCGAGGATGCGTTCCATCATGTCTTTGACGTTAAGGTCGTAACGCCAGCAGAGACCGGAAACGAGGGTGAGGCCCTTTTTCTTGGCGATTTCGGTCGATTCGAGGACGGAGCGAATGCCCGGGGCGTCGGTCGCGACCGGTTTTTCGGCGAAGGCGTGTTTGTCGTTTTCGACGGCGTAGCGGAGCGAACGAGCGCGGAAGGCCGGGGTTTCGCAGAGGAGCGCGACGTCGGCTTTGTCGATCGCTTGTTTGTAAGCGTCGAGGCCCCAGAAGACGCCGTCTTTCAGGTCGACGCGGCCTTCGAATTGCGCTTGGAGACCTTCGGCGGCGCCTTTGGCGTTCGCTTCGAACGCGTCGGCGATCGCGACGATTTTAACGTTCGGGTCGGCGTTGAGGGTGTTGACCGCCGCGCCGCGACCGCGACCGCCGCAACCGACCAAAGCGACCTTCAAAACGCCGTCGGTTTCCGCCGCGTGAACTTTCGGAAGACCGGCCGCCAAGACCGCGCCGCCGAGGGCGCTAGTTTTCAGGAAATTGCGTCGAGAAAAATTGCTCATTTGATTCTCCTTAAAATTTCGGATAAAACGGCGTCTTGCGACGCGCGCAAAACCTAAGCGGGCCGACTCGTGAAAACCGAGACCGCTAAAATAATCGTTAACAACGTTAAATTCGGCAAACGCCCAACGTCGCCGACGCGG
>JAFTUJ010000371.1 GCA_017466305.1 Thermoguttaceae bacterium | reverse complement strand
TGTACGCCGACCCGACGATTCACGGGATCCTTATCCAACTTCCGCTTCCGAAGGTAATCGACGAACAACGCGTTTTGGACGCGATCGACCCGGAAAAAGACGTCGACGCGTTCCACCCGGAAAACGTCGGCCTCATTTCGCAAGGCCGCCCGCGCTTCCTCCCCTGCACTCCGTACGGCGTCCAACAAATCCTCGTCCGTTCGAACATTGAAACGAAGGGCAAGCGCGTCGCGATTCTCGGTCGCAGCGATATCGTCGGCAAACCGATGGCGCTCCTTCTCCTGCAAAAAGGAATCGGCGCCGACGCGACCGTTACCGTCTGTCACAGCCGCACCGAAAACCTCGCCGAAATTCTCCGCGAAGCCGATATCGTCGTCGCGGCGATCGGCAAACCGGAGTTCGTTACCGGCGACATGCTCAAGCCGGGCGCGGTCGTTATCGACGTCGGGATCAACCGCGTCGAAAAAGACGGCGTCGACGAAAACGGCGCGCCGATCAAGGTTTCGAAGCTCGTCGGCGACGTCGATTTCGAGTCGGCGAAGGAAGTCGCGAGCGCGATCACGCCGGTTCCGGGCGGCGTCGGCCCGTTGACCGTTACGATGCTTCTGTTGAACGCGTTGAACGCCGCTCGCCGTCAAACCGCCGCGGCGCAAGCGTCCAAATAATCGCGCGTTTTTCCGCTTAACCGCGTTCGACGAGCGCGCTCGTTAACCGCGTTCGTTGGGCGCGCTAGTTAACCGCAATTCTTAAGCGACGGCGCCCCTTCGTCGGACGTTCGGCGTCGTCGCGTTTTGTTCCCTTTGTTGTTCCCTTTGATCGGCGTTTTCCGCGTTCTTGTCGTTGCGACGCGGCCCGACCGACGCGTTTTCGCGTCGACGCCCCAATAATCGTTCCACTCAACAACAAGGCGACGCGTTCCTTGGAACGGCGCGCCGGAAAGCAAACGTTTTGGCCAAAGCTAAAGACAAATACAAAGAAACGTTGGGAAAATTCGCGTTCGGCGTTTTGCTGTTCGTCGTTTGGATTTTCCTTTGCGCTTCGGTCTTGAGTTACTCGCCTTCGGACGCGCCGAGTCGCTTTGTTTACTCGGGTTCCGAACAGGTTGCGAATTTGGCCGGTCTTCCGGGCGCTTGGTGCGCGCACGTCCTTTTTTCGGCGTTCGGCGTCGCGGCGTATTTCGTTTTGATCGCGTTCGGCGTCAGCGTTTTGTTCTATTGGCGTCAGGGCGGCGTTCGCGAACCGGCGATGAAGACGTTCGGTTTCGCCCTTATTTTAGTCGCGGCGGCCGGCGCGGCGGCCTTCCTCGTCGACGCGTCGGTCGGTCCGCCGATCGGTCCCGGCGGTTGCGCGGGCGCGGTCGTCAAATATTTGCTCGAAAACTACTTCGTTCGTTTCGGTTCCTACTTGGCGCTTCTCGGCGTTCTTTTCGCCGGCGGCGTTCTCGCCGGAAGCGACGGTTTCCTCCGTTTCGTCCTTTGGTCGACCGGAATCGGCTCCGCGCTCGAATGGGCGTCCGCGCCGTTCCGACGCAAATTGATCGCGTCGAAACCGCGTTCGCAGCGTCCGGAACGCCGACGTTCCCGCGTCGCGCGCCCTTACGACGACGATTTCGACGACGATTTCGACGACGATTCGGCCGTTCCCTTCGTTCGCCGTTCCAAAACGCCCCGCCCCGCGACGAACGAACGCCGCGCCGCCCCGCTCCCGCCGTCCCGAACGCGCCGCCCCGAACGTCCCGTCGAGCCGGAACCGGTTCGCCGTCCCGCTCCCGCGCTCGCGACGATTTCAACGACGCCGAACGATCTTTCGCCCCGTCGTCCCGAACGTTTAACCGTCGAACCGCGCCGGGAACACCCCGAACCGGTCGTCGCTTCGCCGTCCGTCGTCGCCGACGCGAACGCCGCCGCCGCGAACGCCGCCGCGACGGAACCGCCGAAACGTTCGCTCCTTTCGCAAGCGTTCGGCTTCGGCGCGAAGAAACGCGCCCCGGAACCGGTCGACGACGTTTTCGACAATTTCGACGACGACTTCGACGCGCCGCCGAAACCGCCGCGACCGGCGCGCCGCGAATACGTTTACCCGTCGCTCGACTTCCTCGCCGAGCCGGAGCGTTACGACCTCGACGCGCTGCACGACGCGATTATCGAACGCGGCGCCGAGTTGGAACGCGTCTGCGCCAGTTTCGGCGTCGAGTTGAAAGTCGTCGACGCGCAACCGGGCCCGGTCTTAACCCTTTACGAGATTGAACTTAAAAAAGGTTTGCGCGTCAACAAGCTGACCGTTCTGTCCGAAGACCTCGCGATCGCGATGAAGGCGCCGCGCGTCCGCGTCGTTTCGCCGATTCCCGGCAAAAACACCGTCGGGATCGAAATTCCGAACCAAAATCGCCAGCTCGTCCGTCTCCGCGAGGTGATGGAGGAATGCGCCGCGCAAGCCGAGAAAATGGCGATTCCGATTTTCCTCGGCAAGGACGTCGGCGGCGCGCCGATGGTCGCCGACTTGGCGAAGCTCCCGCACCTTCTCATCGCCGGGCGCACCGGCACCGGGAAGTCGGTCTGCTTGAACTCGATCATCATGTCGATCTTGATGACGCGTTCGCCGGAAGAGGTGAAGCTGATCATGATCGACCCGAAAATGGTCGAGCTGAGCCCGTACAAAACGGTTCCGCACCTGATGCACCCGGTCGTCGTCGACATGCAGAAGGCCGAGGCGATTCTCGAATGGGCCGTCGAGAAGATGGAGCAGCGGTACCAACTTTTCGCCGCCGTCGGAGCGCGCAAGTTGAGCGAATTCAACGCGATGCCGGAAGCGACGAAGCGCAAGCGCCTGCAGCCTCGCGACGAAGAGGAATGGGCCGCGTTCCCGAAAACGATGTCGAGCGTCGTCATCATCGCCGACGAAATGGCGGACATGATCATGACGTCGGGCAAAGACGTCGAGCGACACATCGTCCGTTTGGCGCAAAAGAGCCGCGCGGTCGGCATTCACCTCGTCTTAGCGACGCAAAAGCCGACGGTCGACGTCGTTACCGGCTTGATCAAGTCGAACCTCCCGGCGCGCATTGCGTTCGGCGTCGCGAGCCGCACCGACAGTCAAGTCGTCTTGGACGCCAAGGGCGCGGAGCAGCTCCTCGGGAACGGCGACATGTTGTTCCTCCTCCCGGGCACGAGCCAACTCGTCCGCGGACAGGGCGCATTCGTTTCGGACAAAGAAATCGACGCCGTCATCGAGTCGATTTCCGTCGACGAGCCGGAGTACGAGTTTGTCGTTCCGGACCAAAACGCGCCGGAGGACGAAGAACGCGGCGAAATCGAGTACGACTCCTATTACGTCGCGGCGGTCGACGCGGTAATCGCCGAAGGGAGCGCCAGCACGTCGTTCCTGCAACGCAAATTCAGCATCGGGTACGGTCGCGCCGCGCGCTTGATCGACACGATGACCGCCGAAGGGATCATTTCGCCGAAAAACCCGGCCAAACCGTCCCGCCCGCGCGACATTTTGATCACGATGGAACAGTGGCGAGGCCGCGACGCCGTCGGTCCGAGCGTTCAAGCCGAAGTCGTTAACGCGCCGCTGCCGTATACCGCCCCGCCCGTTCCGCGCGCCGACGGCGACGTCGCCGCGTACCGCTCGACCTCATACGACGCGACGCCCGTTTCGACGCCGACGGAGCGCGCCGCCGAACGTTCGAACGCCGCGCAAACGACGTTCGACGAAATCGACCTAAGCCCCGTTCGCGACGCCGCGTCGTCCGGACGCGAAGCCGACGCAAACGCTTCTCGCGGCGGCGGTTCCGGCTCCGGCTCCGCTTCCGGTTCGTCCAACCCGGGCTGGAACGACGAGCAATGGGCGAAGTACCTCGATTACGGCGACGAACTCGACGAAGACGGCGACGATTACGGCGGTTACGACGGCGCCCGCTCCGGCGGGAACCTCCGCGAAAAAGCGAAGAGCCGTCGCGAACGCAAACGCGGTCGCCGCGACGATTACGACGATTACGATTATTGACGCCGCGTCGCTTATTTAACGGCGCGACGTTTCCCGATTCATCTTGCCTATTTTCCCAAGGGAGACCGTTATGCGCCGTTCTTTTGCGCGAAATTTCGCCCTTTTCCGCCGCGCCGTTCGTTTTTCGGCGCCGCTTTTCGCCTTAACGTTCGCCGCCGCGGTCGCTTGGAACGCCGTCGTTTCGAGCGCCGTCGCGGACGAGTCCGCCGCCCCGGCGAAAACCGCCGCCGAAGAGATGGCGACCGAAACGGCGTTTGACTTCGGCGCCGAGCCGCTCCGCTTCATCGAAAACGACCGCCTGAAAGTCGGTTTCGACCTATCTATCGGCGGCGCGGTCGTTTACCTCGAAGACAAGAAGTACGAAACCGGCAACATGATCAACAGTTTCGACTGGGGTCGCCAAATCCAGCTTTCGTATTACTCCGGCCCGAATCCGTTCATCGGCCCGAACGGCGAGAAACCGGCGCCGCACTGGGCCGGGCTCGGTTGGAACCCGATTCAGTCGGGCGACTTCGGCGGCGTCAAGTCTAAAGTGTTGGAGTTCAAGAAGATCGACGACGCGACGGCGTTCGTTCGGACGCGTCCGCAACTTTGGCCGCACACCGGCGTCGCGGCGGAATGCGTCTTCGAATGCCTTTACCGCTTGACCGCCAACGGTTTCGAGCTGAACGCGACGATCGTTAACAACCGTTCCGACAAAACGCAATACACGGGCCGAAGTCAAGAAACCCCGGCGCTTTACACGAACGCGCCTTGGTACAAGCTCGTCTCTTACCTCGGCGACAAGCCGTTTGAAAACGAGCCCGTTACGGTCGTCGTCGACAAGCG
>JAFTUJ010000370.1 GCA_017466305.1 Thermoguttaceae bacterium | reverse complement strand
GACGACGCGATTTTTCGCGCGTTTGCGAGCGGTCAGAATGCGGTAAAAATAAGGAATCGAACGGAATTTTTTGCGAAAAAAACGACGAGAACGGAAAGGGAAGGCTGGAATTTTGGCGCGAAACGAAGTATAATTAAGCGGACGTTTGCGGCGCGTCGGTCGATTTGCTAGCGACGGCGCGTCGAGTTATCGACGAGAAAAAGTTGAGCCTTGCGCGTCGTCGGGCGTTTCCGGCGTCGAGCGCGCGGGTTAAGCGATATTTTTGGGGTTTGACGATGTTAATTTGGCGTTTGTCGATCGGGATTCCGGTCGTCGCGGCGTTGGTCGGGCTTTGTTATCTCGACGCGAAGGCGCCGGCGCCGGGGTTGGCGCTGATTCCGTTTTTTTTGATTTGCGTTTATTTCCTTTGCAAAGAGGCGCTTTTGCTCCTGAACGCCGGGGGGATTTACCCGCGTCGGACGACGTTTTATTTCGGCGTTTTCGGGACGATTCTTCTTTGCTGGGCGTCGAGTTATAATTCGCTCCCGCTTTTGATCGAGTTGGAACGAACGCTCGCCGAGGCGCCGTCGCAAACGCTCGTCGAAACGGAGAACGCCGTCGCCGACGAGGGCGCCGAGGACGCGGAAAAAGACGCGGAAAAAGACGCGGAAATCAACCGCGCGACCGAAGCGCTCGAAACGGCGTTGGCGGCGTTGCGCTCGTTGCAAGGCGACGACGCGAAAGCGGAGAGCGCCGCCGACGCCGCCGCCAACGTCGACGCCGCCGCCGACGCGGAAAAGAGCGTCGAGCGACGCGGCGCGGAGTTCAACGGCGACGGCGAGTTGGCGACCCGGTCGTTTTGGGCGATTTCGGACGGCGCACAATGGAAGACGGCGGCGTTCGCGAGCGTTCATACGCTCCTTGCGATCGCGGCGGGCGTTCTGATCGCGTTCGTCGGCGAAATGCTCCGCTTCAAGCTCCCGGGCGGACACCTGATCAACTTGACCGGCGCCGTTTTCGCGATCGTTTACGTCGGCTTGCTCGGCTCGTTCTTAGTGATGCTGCGCATCGCGTACGGCGTCCCGGCGTTGGTGTCGATGATTATCGTTGCGAAATTGTGCGACGTCGGCGCGTACACCGTCGGGCGGCTGATCGGGCGACACAAGATGGCGCCGAGTTTGAGTCCCGGCAAAACGATCGAGGGCGCGGTCGGCGGAATCGCGTTCGCGATTTTGGGCGCTTGGCTCTCCGTCGCGGTTCTTTTCCCGTTGGCGACCGGGGCTCCGTCGCAAACGACTTGGGTCGGCGTCGTTATTTACGGGCTCGCGGTCGGGTTGGCCGGGATGCTCGGCGACTTGGCCGAATCGCTGATCAAGCGCGACGTGATGCGCAAAGATTCCGGAACGAACGTGCCCGGTTTCGGCGGTTTCCTCGACATTTACGACTCGCTTCTCCTCGCGGCGCCGGTCGCGTTCGGGCTTTGGGCGTTCCACGTGATTAAGTGAAACGGGTGAATCTGGGGGAAATAGGGGAGTTGAAGCGCCGGCTTCGGCGTCTCGTCGGGTCGGCGGTTTGGGGAAAATAGAAAAGACGGCGAAAGTCGTCGGATTGGTAAAACGGTAAGTTTAACGCAAGCGACGCGAGCGGCTTAAGCGGCGCAAACGCCGCGAATAACGCAAGCGACGCGAATAATGCAAACAACGTAAGAAAGGACGGCGGCGCCGATGGCGAACATTTTGATTCGGTTGAAGAAAGCGGAGGACGACGCGGCGGTCGCGGCGTTGATTTGCGACTCGTTGAACGTTTGGTACAAGAAGAACCGCGGGTTCGAAGTCGTTCCGTCGGCGGAGGCGGCGACCCTTTACGCTCGGGTGTACGACGCGCTCGACCCGGATTGTTGCGTCGTCGCGGAGGACGCCGAGACGGGGAAAATCGCCGGTTCCTGCTTCTTTCACCCGCGGCCGACGCACGTTTCGCTCGGGATTATGACGGTCGCGCCGGAGTATTTCGGACGCAAGGTCTCGTCGAAGCTGCTGAAGTATATCGTCGACGTCGCCGAGCGCCGCAACCAACCGCTCCGCCTCGTTTCGAGCGCGATGAACCTCGACTCTTTCTCGTCGTACAACCGCGCCGGGTTCGTTCCGACCGCCGTCTTCCAAGATATGACGGTCGCCGTTCCGCCCGAAGGTTTCCCGGTCGACGCGCCCGCCGGAACGACGATTCGCGACGCGCGCCCCGAGGACGTTCCGGCGTTGGTCGCGCTCGAAACGGAGATTTACGGGATCGACCGCTCGAAAGACTTTGCGTATTTTATCGAAAATAAGGACGGAATTTGGGGGCTTAGCGTCTTGGTCGACGACGCGACCGGCGAAATTTGCGGTTTCGTCGGTTCGGTGAAAGACCCGGGGAGTCATATGGTCGGCCCCGGCGCCGCGCGAACCGAAGCGCAAGCCGCCGCGTTGATTCGAACGGAGCTGAACCGATACGCCGGGAAATGGTCGCCGATCTTCCTGATTCCGACCGACGCGAAGGAACTCCGCGCCGCGATGTACGCGCTCGGGGCGAAGAACACCGAAATTCACGTCGCGCAAGTTCGCGGCGAAGCGGGCCCGCGCAACGGCGTCGTTTTGCCGACCTTTATGCCGGAAACGGCTTGACGTTGGGGGAAAACGGCGCTATTTAGCGTTGGTCGCGCTTGGGAACGCTAACGGTGGCGAACGCTCGCCGTCGTTTTGGCGTTATTAATAAGGGCGGCGTTTGCTTGCGGTTTTGACGTTATTAATAAGGCGGCGAACGCTCGCCGACGTTTCGGCGTTATTAATAAGGGCGGCGTTTGCTTGCGGTTTTGACGTTATTAATAAGGCGGCGAACGCTCGCCGACGTTTCGGCGTTATTAAT
>JAFTUJ010000369.1 GCA_017466305.1 Thermoguttaceae bacterium | reverse complement strand
TTTCGACGTTTCGTTATTCGCGACGTTTCGGCGTTTCGACGTTTCGTTATTCGCGACGTTTCGGCGTTTCGACGTTTCGTTATTCGCGACGTTTCGACGTTTCGGCGTTTCGTTATTCGGCGCTTAAACGTTAAAATCGCCGCAAAACGCGTTTCCAACGCAGACCGCGCAAAGCGCCCGCCTTCCCCAAACGCTCCTTTTAACGTTAAGGTAACCAAAAGCCGCAAAGTTGCAAGAGAGACCGCGCCCGAAAAATGCAAAAAAACGGAAATTTTTACAAAAGTTGGCGTCGACGCTCGTTTTTTTCGCCGCGTCGTCGTTTTACGACGTATATTTTCGCAAGAAGAAGCTCGATTTCCGCGTCGAGGAAGCCCGTTTTGAAAGGAGCGCTAAGATGAAACAAAACCTTTTTAACAACTTTACCGATTTTATCGATTCCGCCGTCGCTCGCGGCGCTCGATTTTGCCCCGATTGGGCGACGTATGACGACGACGATTTCGAAGCGGAACGTCGCGCCTCAACCGCGACGCTCGAAAAGACGCATGAGGACGCGCAAGAATTCGCCGAAGCGCTCGAGAAATTCCGACTCGTTCACCGCCGTCGCGCCGTCAGTTACGAGGAGGCGCTTTCCGTCCTGAAATCGCTCGGATACCGCAAAGACTAACGCTGTCGACGACGCAAAATCGTTTTAATCGTTAAATTTTATTTTATCGCAACGTCGGCGTCGCGCTCGTTTTCCCCCGTCGCGACGCAATTTTAACGGTTGCTCCGATTTTAACGCTTTCGTTTTCCTCCCCGACTTCCCGCTTTCCGCCACCAAAATCAACGTAATGACGTCAAGAATCATTTTTTCAGCGCTAATATTCTTTTTTGAGCTTTAACAAAATCGTTTGTAAATCAAACGCAGGACAAAAACAAAATTCCGGCGCGCACGTCAGTTTTAGCGACGTTTTAAATCGTTCGGCCCCGCGACGTTACTCGGAACGCCCGCAACCGCAACCGCTCGATTCCCCTTTTTCGCCGCCGTTACAACCGTTGCAACCGGCGCAACCGCAACTTTTCTTCTCCGCGCCGCCCCCGCAACCGCAGCCGCAACCGTTCGACTTGAACGTCCGACGCGCCCGCAAGACGACGTAAATCAAACAAGCGACGACAATCGCTCCGACAATCAATTTTTCCAACGTTTTTCCTCCTTCGCCGCGCCGCTCTTCCGTTCGAACGTTCCCCGTCCAACGTTTCTCGTCGCGTTTTCATTTTATCGACCAAATCGCGCCTTTTCGCCCGTTGAAAGCGCGTTTCGCCCTTTTTTTCCGTTTTTTCCGAACCGTCGTCGCCGCCCGAGCGCAAACATTGCCGGTTTTAACGATTATGTCGATTAAGTCGGCTTTAAATTTGGTCGCGCCGACGCCGACGCGCCAAAAATCGGTTGTTTTTCGACGCCGCCCCCTTTATACTATAGACGTTTTCGGCTAAGCCGGTCCCTTTCGCTTTAATCGTTCCAAATTCCAATAATCGCCCGATTTTCAAGGAGTCGCGTCATGTTCGTTCGTCGAATTTTCTCCGCATTTTTATCGACGACGCTCGCCGTTTGCTCCGCTTTTTCCGCCTTTTTCGCCTTTTCCGGTTTTTCCGCTTTTTCCGCCTCGCCCGCCTTCGCCGACGCTCCGGCCGACCTGCGCGCCGCGTTCGACGCTAAAGTCGCCGACGACGCGAAAGAAATTCCGCTCTTCAACGGCGTTAACCTCGACGGTTGGGAAGTTTGCGTTCGCGGCCTCGGCGCTTCCGACCCGAAAAGCGTTTTCAGCGTCGAAGACGGCGCGCTTCGCGTCAGCGGCGAAATGTACGGCGGCCTCATGACGGTCGGCGCTTACTCGAATTACCGCCTGACGGTCGAATTCAAATGGGGCGACGAAACTTGGGGCGTTCGCGCCGATAAAGCCCGCGATTCCGGCGTTTTGTTTCATTCGTTCGGCCCGGGCGACGGTTTCGGCGGCGTTTGGGCGCGCTCGGTCGAGGCGAACGTGATCGAGGGCGGCGTCGGCGACTTTTGGATCGTCGGCGGTCCGAACGACGGAATCGCGGCGACTTGCGACGTCGTAAAGCGCGGCGACGCCAAAGTTTGCGTTCGCGAAGGCGGGACTCCGGTCGAGATAACCGACAACGCTCAAGGCTGCTTCCAATGGGTCGGACGCTCCCCCGACTGGCGCGACGTCAAAGGTTTCCGCGGCCCGAACGACGTCGACCGTCCGAACGATTGGAACGAGTTAACGATTTACGCAATCGGCGACGCCGCCGAGTTTTACGTCAACGGCGTCTTCGTCAACCGCGTTTACAACCTGAAACCGACGAGCGGCAAAATCCAGCTGCAGTCGGAAGGCGCCGAAATTTTCTTCCGCAACGTTTCGCTCCTTCCGCTCGATTGACGCCGTGTCGCCAATGTTTTTCCCTTTGTTTATCGCTTGTAATTTCCCCAACTTAACCGTTTGAAAGAAAGAACGTTATGTCCGTTTCCCGTTTTTTTTCTCCGCTCCTAATTTTAGCGCTCGGCGCCCTTCCCGCGTTCGCCGACGACGAAGCGATCGCCGCTTCTAAAAACCCGAAAGAAGCGGAGTTGCGCTCGAAAGTCGTCGACTACATGCGCGCCGCCGCGAGCGTCGAATGGACGCCGAAAGAAGATATCGAATACTGGAACGGCTCCGGTTTCGTCTTCAAAAAGGGCGAAACGTATTACGGCCTGCCGTACACGCAATTCCAACGCAATCACAACCTTGCGTCGTTCGAAACGCAAATCGAAACGATCGACGGTCAACGCGTTTACGTCGGCCCTTGCGACCGCGAAGGCTATTTCGGCTCCGACTGCTCCGCGTCCGTTTCGAACGCTTGGCGGCAAGTCGACCCGGACCTCCCGGCCCTCCTGACGCGCCGCATGATTCCGGACCGTCCGAAGGAAGTCGTTCCGGTCGGCGACTACCCGCTCAACTTTTACGACTCGACGCCTAACATCGTTAAAGAAGCGGGTTACGAGACGATGAAAGCCGCTTACGCGCAACTGAAACCGGCGGACGCGGTCGTCATGCACGTCGATTACGACGGGCACGTGATGCTGATTTTGAAAAACGATCCGGAAAACGAGCGCGTTTTCGTCTCCGATCAAACCGGCCTCGCCAACGGCAAGCCGAAGGGGAAAGACGGTCGCTCGACTTTCCGCGTCGACTGCGAATACACTTACAAACGCTTGTTTGACAACGGTTACATTCCGATCGCGCTTAAGGTTATCGACGACGCCGCGAACGAAAAACATCTCTTCAACGGCGAAAATCTCGACGGTTGGCGCGTCTTCTTGAAGAAGAGCGGAACGGACGACCCGGAGGGCGTTTTCTCGGTCAAGGACGGCGTTCTCCGAATCGGCGGCGAGGATTGGGGCGGTCTTTCGACGCTCGAAACCTTTGAAAATTACCGACTTACCGTCGAATTCAAATGGGGCGACAAAACGACGCCCGCCGACCGCCGCGGCGCCCGCGACTCCGGCGTCATGATTCACGCGAACGGCCCGGACAACGGTTTCGCCGGACTTTGGGCCCGTTCGATTCAAGCGAACCTCGTCGAAGGCGGAATCGGCGACATTTGCGTCGTCGCGCAACCGCAAGACGGTTTAGAGGCAACCGGCGACGTCGTGAAGCGCCCGGGCGGTCGCGTTTTCGATCCGAAAAACGGGAAACCGGAAACGATTCGCGCCAACTCGGACGGCGTCATCCAATGGCTCGGCCGTTCGCCTAACTGGAAGAACGACCGGGACTTCCGCGGCCCGCTTGACGTCGACCGCGCCGGCGATTGGAACGAGCTCGTCGTTTACGCCGTCGGCGACGTCATGGAGGTTTACCTCAACGGCAAATTCGTCAACCGCGCGTACAACCTGAAGCCGACGTCCGGTCGCATCCAGTTGCAATCGGAAGGTTTCGAGATTTTCTTCCGTCGCGTTTCGATTCGGCCTTGGAACAAACCGCTCGATTGACGCCGCGTCGTTCCGCAACGTTTTAACGCGACGCAACCGTCGAAACCGCGCCGTTTACGACCGCCGTTCTAAACTTCGAACGGCGGTTTCCGGTTGTTCGACGTTTCGTCGCGTCTTTTTTTTCTTCGTCCTTCGTTAACGAAAGTCCTTTGATGAAAACGATTTCCCTGTTAAAAACCTTGGCGTCGGTCGCGCTTTTTTCGGCGGCTTTTATCGGCGCCGCGCAAGTTTCGGCGCAAGAAAAGGTCGAGCTTTGGCCCGGCTTGGCCCCCGGCGAAACGGTTCGCGAGCCGAACGTCGAGAATCCGGTCGGTTCCGCGCGCCGAGTAACGACGCCGTATCTCCTTATTTTTCAACCGGAAAAGAAAACGTCCGACGTTTGCGTTTTGACGATTCCCGGCGGCGGCTTCAATACCTGTTTTTACGGCGAAGAAGGAATTCCGAACGCTAAGTTTTGGAACTCCAAAGGTTACGTCTCCGCCGTTCTCGTTTATCGCGCCCCTCGTCCGGCGTCGGGCCCGATTTACGCTCCGGCGCTTCAAGACGCCCGCCGCGCGATTCGCTACCTCCGCGCCAACGCTTCCCAACTCGGAATCGACCCGAACAAAATCGGCGCGCAAGGTTACTCCGCCGGCGCCTGCTTGACGCTCCTCGCCGCAACCAATTCGGAAACCGAGGTTTACGAACCGGTCGACGAACTCGATCAAACGCCCGCAAACCTGAATTTCGCGATTCCGATCTATCCGGCTTACGTCCTGACCGACGGCGCGACCGACCCGAACGCGAATAAAGGCGAAGGCGCGGAAATATTGAGCGATTTTCATTTCGACGCGAAAACGCCGCCCCTTTGCCTCGTTCACGGCGACGCCGACATTTATTCGCCGCTCGGCTCGGTCGAGGTTTACAAGAAGCTGCGCAAACTCGGAATTCCTTGCGAATTACACGTTTACGCAGGCGCGCCGCACGGCTTCATGTTTTGGAACGACAAACCGAACGCCGCCGATTGGCAAGAACGCTGCGCCGCTTGGTTGAAGAAAATCGGTTTCTAACGTTCAACGCAACCGCCGCGAAACAAGCGTTTCCAACGCAAAAACGACGCGACGTCAAACGTCGTTCCAATACAAAAGCCGCGCCGACTCGACGTTCACCGTCGAACCGGCGCGGCTTTTTTACAACGTAAAGCGCGTTATTTCAAGCGTTTAGTCGACGATTTTATAATACTCGCGATACCATTCGACAAAACGCGCGAGCCCGACTTCGATCGGGGTGTTCGGGCGGAAATCGAAATCGCGTTCGAGTTCCGAAACGTCCGCGTAAGTTTGGTAAACGTCGCCCGCTTGCATCGGTTTGAAGTCGATATGCGCCGGTCGTTGAATCAAGCGCTCCAACGTGTCGACGAAATCGAGCAACTTCTCCGGCTTGTTATTGCCGATATTGTAAACCTTGGCGCGGTCGCCCTTTGCGTTCGGTTTCGGCGGATTGCAGAGCATGTTCTCAATTCCTTGCACAATATCGTCGACGTAAGTGAAGTCGCGCAACATATCGCCGCCGTTGAAAACTTGCAACTGCTCGCCGTTAAAGATTTTACGCGTAAAAATGAACGCCGCCATATCCGGGCGCCCCCAGGGGCCGTACACGGTGAAGAAGCGCAAACCGGTCGCGGGAATACCGTACAAGTGCGAATACGAGTACGCGAGCAGCTCGTTGGCTTTTTTCGTCGCGGCGTACAGCGAAACCGGCTCGTCGACGCGGTCGTCGGTCGAGAACGGCGTCTTTTCTTGGTTGCCGTAAACGGACGAACTCGACGCGTAAAGCAAGTGTTCGACCGGGTTATGACGGCACGCTTCCAAAATATTGCAGAAACCGACGAGGTTCGAATCGACGTAAGCCTTCGGATTTTCGAGCGAGTAACGAACGCCCGCCTGCGCCGCCAAGTTGACGACGACGTCGAATCGCTCTTCCGCGAAAAGCGCGTTCACCGCCTCGGCGTCGGCCAAGTCGCCCTTCACGAACTTGAAGTTCTCAAAGGGTTTAAGTTGCTCGAGTCGCGCGAGTTTAAGATTAACGTCATAATAATCGTTAATATTGTCGAACCCGACGACTTGCGCGCCTTGTTCGGCCAACTTTTTCGCGAGATGGAATCCAACAAATCCGGCGGCTCCGGTTACCAAATATTTTTTCGCCGGATCAAACGGCTTAAACTTTGTCGTCATAACGCTTTACCTTTCGTTGTTTTCAAAGGCGCGGCAAATACTAAACGCCGTCGCATTTGCCGCTTCCGCATTCGATTTTAAGCGTCGTAACCTTTGTATTCGGCTTTGATTTTTTGGTAACTTTCGAGATTCCCGACGTCGAAGCGGACGCCCGGCGCCTCGAAGGCGAACGTCGGCTCGTTTTTGCACGTCCAAGCGAGCAAACTCCCCGGCGCGTCGAACCCGCAACCGTCGGCCAACGCGGCGCGAATTTTGTCGCAAGTCAAGCCGGCGTAACAGTAAAAGGGCGGCGCGCACCAATGCGATTTCGGTTCGGCGGGCTTCTCTTCCATCGACAAAACGCGGTCGTCGTCGGCAATTTCCAAAACGCCGCACTTGCGCAATTTTTCGACGCTCGGCTCGAAATAACGCATTCCCGCGTTCGCGCCGGGCGTCTCCTTCCCCTTGCGTTCGAAGTAGTCGAGGAAGAGGTTCAGCGAGAAACTCAGGACGTTATCCCCGGCGACGACGAGCGTATCTCCCGACCAGTCAAGAGTTTCCAGCGCAAACAAGATATCCTTGACCGCGCCGATTCGCGTTTCATTCGAAGTCGAGCCGTCGTCGACAATCTCGATCGGCGCGTTAAATTTCGTTTCGCTCGCTTGCTTGGCGTCGCGCCATTGGCGGAAATGCTCGGCGAATTTCGCGTTCGAAACGACGGCGCAACGCTTGATTTTGCCGCTCCGATTCAGGTCGTCCAAGAGCCAGTCGACGATCGTTTTGCCGCCGACTTCGAGGAGCGGTTTCGGGAAATTTTCCGTCAACGGATAAAGCCGCGTCGCGTATCCGGCGGCCAACACGATGCAATTCATCTTTTGCGCAATCCTTTTCCAAGCTTAAACTTAACGCGACGCCAAAACGTCGAAACAATCTTTAAGACGGCCGAAAACGACGTCGCTATTTATTCTACTCTCGACTTTTCGCTTTGTCAAGGGGGCCCGCGCAATCGTCTTAACCGTCGCAACCGTTATTTTTTCCCGACGTTGCCCCGGCATTTAGTTTCAACGCAACCCTTTTTTTAACGGCGTTTAACATCGAGCCGAAATTGCGTCGAACGGAAAAAATTTTCCGCCGCCGATTGACTTTTTAACGCAATACAAGAAAATAACGGAAGACGACGCGAAATTTAACTCGCCGCCCTTCATGTTTAGGCGACGTCGCGTCGCTCTTTTTTAACGCAACCCGACAAACGGAAAGAAACCAATGACGACCGCTCGACGAACGACGCGCAAGTTTCGCGTCGGCAACGCTTACATCGGAGGCGACGCCCCCGTTTTGATTCAAACGATGACCGCGACGAAAACGACCGACGTCGAAGCGACCGCCGCCTCGGTCAAAACGCTCGCCGAAGCGGGCGCCGGACTCGTCCGCGTCGCCGTCGACTCCCCGAACGACGCGAAAGCGCTCGCCGAAATTCGCCGCTTAACCCTTGGCGTCGCCAATATTTCCGTCGACCTTCAAGAGAATTTCAGGCTTGCCGAAGCGGTCGCGCCCAACGTCGACAAGATTCGTTACAACCCGGGACATTTAGGGCGGCTCGAACCGGAATTGAGTTGGCAAAAGAAGGTCGAATTTCTCGTCGAAACGGCGCGCGCGAACGATTGCGCCCTTCGCGTCGGCGTCAACTGCGGCAGCGTCGACCCGATTAAACTCGCTCGGTACAAGGAGTTAGTCGCGCAAAACGGCGGCGTCGCGCCGGAAGGCGAATCGGTCTTCGCTCCGCTCCTCGAAAGCGCGCTCGAACACGTCGACTTTCTCGACTCGCTAAACTTCGACCGTTACTGCGTTTCGATTAAAGACTCCGACCCGGAAACAGTCGTTTTGGCGAACCGCCGTTTCGCCGAATTGCGCCCGCAAATCCCGCTCCACCTTGGCGTTACCGAAGCCGGCGCCCCGCCGCGCGGCGTTTTAAAGTCGCGTCTTGCGCTCGAAACCCTTTTGAACGAAGGAATTGGGGAAACGCTCCGCGTCTCGCTGACGGTCGAAGCGAACCGCAAAACGGAGGAAATCGAAGCGGGCCGCGCGATTCTCGCCAACGTCGCCGCCGGAACGGTCGTCGACCCGGCGACTAAACTTCCCGCGCTAAACGTCGTTAGTTGCCCGAGTTGCAGTCGAGTGCAGAACGGGCGTTTCGTCGAGTTGGCGCGACGTCTTGAAGCGGCCGCGGAGTTCGCTCGCGACTACCCGCTGAAAATCGCGACGATGGGTTGTCGCGTCAACGGGCCGGGCGAAACGGACGACGCCGACGTCGGGCTTTGGTGCGGCGCGGACCGCGTTAACTTAAAAAGCGGCGGGGAGTTAGTCGGCGCGTTCGGATACGACGAAATCGTCGACAAAGCCCTCGAACTTCTTCGCGAAAAAATCCGCGAATACGACGCGAAACGCGCTCAACGCTAACGTTTGTAACAAACTCCGTTCGCCGTTTTAAAACGACGCGGCGTCGTCGTCCGTTGTCTTATCGACGACGCCGCGTCGTTCAACACGTCGAACGATCGCACCACACTTTTATTTTCAACACCTTATCCCCGCCTTTCCTTCGCTCGCCGACGTCAGGAGTCGCCCTTGGAAAACGTTACGCGACACGCTTACCTCGACCGGTATCCGGTCGACCCCAATTCGACGCGAATCGTCGTCGGAACGATTCACCCGCACGACGAGGAAAACTTCTTTCTGCCCTTCTTTTACGGCAATAAGTTAAGTCTTTGGAAGATGTTAAATCTCGCGACAAACGGCGTGTTAAACGACCCAAACTTTGCGCCCCGGGGAAACAATCGCGTTTTTCGGGAGCGCGACGGCTTCGAACACCGGATTACGCTCGACTCGATTCTCCGTTTTTTGCGCAAGCGCCGCATTTCGATGAGTGACGCCGTCCGCGAATGTCGCCGACCGGGAAGCGTTTGGGCCGACGCGGAACTAATTCCGACGCGTTTAAACGTCGAACTCGTCGACCAAATCCGCGATTCGCAAGTCTCGGAAGTCCTATTTATGAGCGGGTTTGGGAAAACAAACGCGTTCAAACTTTTTTACGTCGACGTGTTGCGACAAAAAATAACGCCGGAGATTCGAACGCGCCGCGAAGTCGTTTGTCCGCCGGAAATTTTCGGTCGTCCGGTCAAATTCACAATCCTCTACTCGCCGTCCGGCGCCGCGAACGTCGCGATCGCGCAATCGCCGGAATATCGGGCGGTTAAGGAGCGTTACGCTTCGTCGGCGACGCCGGTTCGCGACTTCAAAATCGACTATTATCGACGCAAATTTTCTCTCGACGCCGAGTAACCGACGTTCGCGACTTGCGCGACGCGGCGCCGTCCCCGTCTCCTGCCTCCCCGTCTCACCTCGCGCCCCCGCCCATCCCGCTTCCTCTTATCTCACGTTAAATTAGAAATACCTAACATCACAAAAACACGAGATTAGCCCACGCTAACTTCTTTTTTCAACGCGACGTTTCGCCTTTCAACAAGGCGTTAAAATCGTTGCGACCGTCTCAAGCGGCCAAACGTTTCTTTTTTTCGCAAAAGTCGGCGCAAAAACGGAAAAATCCCTTTTCATCGGGGCTTCCGGGCGTTAAAATAGAGGAAGAGCGCGTTTCGGCGACGCGTTCGTCCGCAACTTTCGCATTCCGCCCCCCTTTCGGCTTTCGAACGGAACCCCGACCGGAG
>JAFTUJ010000368.1 GCA_017466305.1 Thermoguttaceae bacterium | reverse complement strand
GCTTCGACGAGCGCCGACGCGAGAACGACCGGGTTGCCGTCCGCTTCGCCCTCGGCCGTCTTCATTTGAACGACCGAATATTCGAGGTCCGGGTGAACCGCCGCGAATTGGTTGCTCGGGAGCGTCCAAGGCGTCGTCGTCCAAACGAGGAGATCGACGTTCGCGAAACGTTCGTCGGAGCCGTCGTTCAGGAGCGGGAAACGGACGAAAACGCTCGGGTCGCCGACTTCGCGGTAACCTTGGCCGACTTCGCCGGAGGAAAGCGCGGTGCCGCCCTGCGCCCACCACCAAACGATCTTGTGCCCTTGGTAGAGCAAGCCGCGGTCGAAGAAGTTCTTCAGCGCGAACCAAACGCTTTCGACAAACGACTTATGATAGGTGACGTAAGCGTTTTTCAGGTCGACCCAAAAACCGATGCGCTCGGTCAGCTCTTCCCATTGCGACGTGTAACGGAAGACGTTTTCGATGCAACGGTGAACGAACGGTTCGAGGCCGAACTTTTCGATTTCTTCCTTCGAGTTTTCCGCGATGAGACCCGCCGCGACCAGCTCTTTGCCGACTTCGACTTCGACCGGAAGACCGTGCGTGTCCCAACCGGCCTTGCGTTCGCAAAGGTAGCCCTTCATCGTTTTATAACGCGGATAAAGGTCTTTGATGGCGCGAGTTAAGCAGTGGCCCGGGTGCGGAACGCCGTTGGCGGTCGGCGGGCCTTCGTAAAAGACGAAAGCGCCTTTGTTCGACGCGCGGCGGCGTTTGAGCGATTCTTGGTAGACGCCGAGTTCGCGCCAACGGCGGACGAGCGCCTCTTCGTTTTGCGGGAAATTCGCGCCTTGCGACGGAGCGCCGTCGGCGAGCGGGGTATCGTTCGACATATCGATAAACTCTTTAACGTTAATAGGTTAAGCGGAACGCTCGGCGGTCGGCGCCGGGAGAACGTTCCGGTAAGTTTTAAGCGAAAGGGAAGAAAACGCGGAAGACGCAAAAACGCGTCGCGAGCGTTTTCGACGGCGACGGCGATTAAAGGGAGCGCAGGACGCCGCGAATGATCGCGTTCATTTTCGGTTCGGCGCTTCCCGCGGTCGCGATGATTTCCGCAATGTTCGCCGGTTCGAGCGCGTCGGCGAGCCCCATGTCGGTAATGATCGAGAGGCCGAGAACGCGCATTCCGCAGTGGACGGCGGCGATCACTTCCGGAACGGTCGACATTCCGACGACGTCCGCCCCGATTCCGCGCAAGAAACGGTACTCGGCGCGGGTTTCGAGGTTCGGCCCGGCGACCGCGACGTAAACGCCCTTTTGAACGAGAACGCCGTTTTCGACGGCGACTTGGCGCGCTTTTTCGATCAACTCTTGCGAATACGGCTCGCACATGTCCGGGAAACGCGGGCCGATGCGGTCGTCGTTCGGGCCGATCAGCGGGTTGCAACCGAGAAGGTTGATATGGTCTTCGATCAACATGACGTCGCCGCGCTTGAATTGCGGGTTCAAGCCGCCGCAAGCGTTAGAAACGACGAGAAGCGACGCGCCGAGCGCCTTCATAACGCGAACCGGGAAAACGATTTGTTGCGCCGAGTAGCCTTCGTAGAAGTGGAAGCGCCCTTGCATCGCGACGACCGTTTTTCCTTCGAGCGTTCCGAGAATCAGTTTCCCGGCGTGCGTTTCGACCGTCGAGCGCGGGAAGTGCGGCAGTTCTTCGTAAGGAATAACGACGTCCGGAACGATCGCGTCGGCGAGACCGCCGAGCCCGGTGCCCAAGACGATTCCGACTTCCGCCTCTTTCGACCAACGGGCGCGAATCGCCGCGACCGCCTCTTGAATTTTGTCGTATTCGGTTTGCATTGCGTTGGTTTCCTTTCGTCGCGTCGACGAACGTAAATTTTGCGGGAAAAGTTTTTATACGGGGAAAGCCGCCCGCTCCGACGGCGACAAAACGTCGGCGTCGGAGCGAGAGCGGCTTAACGGGAAAGCGGGAAAACGGACGCCGGATTAAGCGTCGGCTTTTTCGTCGGTTTTCGGCTCGACGGTCGACTTGATCGCGAGTTCGGCGAGCTGTTTCGGCGCGACTTCCGACGGGGCGCCGGTCATCAGGTCGGACGCTTTCGCCGTTTTCGGGAACGCGATGCAGTCGCGAATGTTGTCGACGCCCGCGAACAACATGACGACGCGGTCGAGACCGAGCGCGAGACCGCCGTGCGGCGGAGCGCCGAATTGGAGCGCGTCGACCAAGAAGCCGAATTGCTCTTTCGCCGTTTCGCGAGTCATTCCGAGGAGGCCGAAGACCTTGTTTTGAATCGCCGGGTCGTGAATGCGGATGGTGCCGCCGCCCGCTTCGTAACCGTTAAGGACGAGGTCGTAAGCTTGGGCGCGAATCGAGCGAATCGCGTCGTCGTCGCCGTCGAGTTTCGGAAGGTCTTCGACGAGCGGCGCGGTGA
This sequence comes from Thermoguttaceae bacterium, assembly GCA_017466305.1. GTDB lineage: Bacteria > Planctomycetota > Planctomycetia > Pirellulales > Thermoguttaceae > RUG369. The sequence goes on along the minus strand of JAFTUJ010000368.1, from coordinate 1,645 downwards.
ACGGGTGGTGCGTCGCGACCCCGCGGTTTTCCTCTTCGTCCCAGTCGAACATCGGGAAGTTGACGACCCAGCAGAAGTTCATTTCTTCCGGGTCGTAAAGTTTGAGTTGCGCGGCCAAACGACGACGCAAACCGTTCAAAACGCGGCAGGTGAGGGTGAAGTCGCCGCAGCTGAAGAGGAGCAAGTCGTTCGGTTCCGCTTCGAGCTTGGCGCCGATCGCTTCGAGGGCTTCTTCGGAGAAGTTTTTCGCGCTCGTGCCGGTGAGTTTGCCGTCGGCGTCGACTTTGAACCAAACGATCCCCTTGGCGCCGAATTGCTCCGCGGTCCAAGTGGTGAGGCCGTCGATATCGCGGCGGCTGAATTGGTCGGCGGCGTTTTTGACGTTGATTCCGCGAACGCGCCCGCCCGACTCGGCGACCGAACGGAAGACTTTGAAGTCGACCGTTTTCGCGATTTCCGTAACGTCTTTCAGCTCCATTCCGAAGCGGAGGTCCGGCGCGTCGTGCCCGAAACGTTCCATCGCTTCGTCGTAAGAGATGCGCGGGAGCGGGAGCGGAATATCGACGCCCTTAATTTCCTTCATCAAGCGCGCGACGAGGGAGTCGAGGAGGCCGATCATATCCTCCATTTCGATGAAGGACATTTCAATGTCGAGCTGGGTGAACTCCGGTTGGCGGTCGGCGCGGAGGTCTTCGTCGCGGAAGCAGCGGGCGACTTGGACGTAACGGTCGTAACCGGCGATCATGAGGAGCTGCTTGTAAAGTTGCGGCGACTGCGGGAGCGCGTAGAACGAACCTTGCGAAACGCGGCTCGGAACTAGGTAGTCGCGGGCGCCTTCCGGCGTGCTTTTGCCGAGAATCGGCGTTTCGACTTCGAGGAAATCGTTTTCGTCGAAGAAGTCGCGCATCGTTTTGACGATGCGGTGGCGCAAGGTGAGGACGCGTTGCATTTCGGCGCGGCGCAGGTCGAGGTAGCGGTACTTGAGGCGCAGTTCGTCCGCCGGGACCTCCGGAGCGCTCGGGAGGAACGGAACGACTTCGGAGCGGTTCAGGACGACGAGCTTTTGCGCTTTGACTTCAATTTCGCCGGTCGCCATATCCGGGTTGACGAGACCGTCCGGGCGCGCGATGACTTCGCCGGTAATTTGAACGACGTCTTCGTTGCGAAGCGTCTTGACCGATTCGAAGAGCGCCGCGTCCGCCGCCGCGTCGAAGACCGTTTGCGTTTTGCCGTAACGGTCGCGAAGGTTGACAAAGAAAACGCCGCTGTGGTCGCGCGCCGAGTCGACCCAACCGCTCAAAACGACCGTTTCGCCGACGTTCGCGCCGCGCAATTCCCCGCAAGTTTTAGTTCGAAACACCGTATTCCCTCTTTTTTGCCTAATTTGCCTAATCTCCGGCGTTCGCCGCCGTTAAACGTTTGGGCGGGTTTTCGACCGCGACGTTCAAGGAGCGCCGCTCGAACGGTCGAGACCGCCGTCTTTCTATTTTAGTTCAAATTTGCGATTTCGCCTAGCGCCCCGGGGGGGAAAGGCGGGGGATTTCGCGCGGTTTTTTTCGCGACAAGGAACGAAACGGCGTCGCGCCGTCGGAAAAACGGGAACCGGCGAACGACCGAACGTCGGAAAAACGGGAACCGGCGAACG
>JAFTUJ010000042.1 GCA_017466305.1 Thermoguttaceae bacterium | reverse complement strand
CCACTGCGATGTTCCGGGCGGGGTGCAGTCGAAGAAAGCGCGATTTCGCAAGCGTTTGCCGTTCGCGTCGAAACGCTTTTGAGCGAGCCGCGTCAGCGCGATTTCGATCGATGGGAACGCGATTTCGGAACATTCGTTGAAGTAAACGGCGGCGTACTCGCGCCCCAAAATCTTCTCGACGCGCTTGTCGTCGTCGAGTCCGAACCGTTGCACGGAAAAACGACGACGCATTCCGACGCGTTTCGGCGATAAGTCAAGCCGGGATAACAGGTTTCGAGAACCTTCGGAAACGTGTCGTTAAAGACGGCGCCGCCGAAGGCGGTTTTATCCGAGCTGCCGCTCGAACTTGGTTTCGTCGCTCCCGTTGGTCGCTAACGCGTTCGCTCAACTTCGGTTAAAACGTCCGCGCTTCGTCGAAAACGAGTCGACGTCGCGTCCCTCCGCTCCCGATCTTCCCGCGACGAAACGGCAAGCGACAACGGAGCGAATCGAACGGAAACGCTTGAACGCGCTCCCGGAGCCGCGCGGTCGCGGCCTGCGAAATCCGCAAGACGACCGGGCCCGTTTCGACGTCGGTCTTCGGCGCGTATCCGCGTTTGCGACCTTTTGTCGACAAATAAAATTGAATCAACCGAACGTCCCCGTTTTGAATCGCTTGGAACATCTTGCTTTCGACAAAATCGAGCGCGCGTTCCTCGATCTCGTCGACCTGCCGCGCGAACTCCGGATCGTTTTTCAACCACTCGTAAAAGGTCGTTCGCCCGACGCCGACCTTGTCGCAAGCGCTCGAAACGAGCCCGAGCGAGTTGCGCAACTCCTCCAACAACAACGCTTTTTTCCGACGACGTTTTCGCTCGACGCGTTCGGCGGCGTTCCCTTCGTCCGTTCCGGCGCGTCGCTTTTTCGGCGTTTTCTTCGTCGACGCCGCGCTCGCGTTCGGTTTGTTCGCCTCGGCGCTTGCTTTTTCACGTTCGCTCGCTTCCGTTCGTTCGTTTTTCATCGCCGTTTTCGCCCCGTCCGCGCTCGTCGGTTCGACTTTTCTAACCGCTTGTTTTTCGTCGCGTTAGCGTTCGTCGTCGGCGCGATTCAAACGCTTGTTTGAACCGCTTCTTTCGCCCCGTTCGCGCTCCTTCTCAACCCAAGAGAAAACATTAAATTTAATATTCGCAAAAATGAAATTTAGACGTGAATTTTGCGAAAAAACCGCGTTTTTTAAAGAAAAAGCGCCGCGTTTCGACCGTTTTTAACGCCCGCCGAAGCCGGTTTTACCCGCGCTTCCGCTCGAGCCCGGTTTCCGCCCAACGAAACGAGACGATAAAAAAACGCGCGGAGTTTTCGCCCCGCGCGTCTTGCGCTTTCGTCTTTTTTCGACGTCTTGTCGTCGTTTCGTTTTTTTCGCCTTAACCGGCTTCGACAACGCGTCGTATCGTTTCCGCATCGCCTCGCGTCGCGACGGTTACCATTTTCCCGCGCCGCTTTTGAACGCCTCGCGCGACCATACAAAAATGCTGCGCTTCGGCCCGAACGTAAACGCCGCGCGGCGCCAACTCCTCTTGAATCGCCGACGCGATTTCCTCGACGAGCCGCTCCTGAATCTGCAAGCGTCGAGCGAAACAGTCGACGAGCCGCGCCAACTTCGAAACGCCGACGACGCGCGAACCGGGCAAATAGCCGACCGAAATTTCGCCGAAAAACGGCAGCATATGATGTTCGCACGTCGAGTAAAATTCGACGTCTTTCAAGACGATCGGCGCAGTTTCCGCGTCGGGCCGGTCGACGCTAAAACGTTTGCTCAAAATCGTTTTCGGATTCTCGCCGTATCCGCCGTAAAGGGTCGCCCAACTTTTGCGAACGCGTTCCGGCGTCTCGCGCAAGCCTTCGCGGTTCGGGTTTTCGCCGAGAAACTCGAGTTGCCGAACGACGGTCGACTCGATCTTTTTCGTCGTCTCCCAAGGGAACGCGACCCAGCCGGAAACCGTTTCGCCGACGTAATTTGGCGCGACCGAACGCGGCGCCCGCCCTTTGTCGAAAAGCGCCGCGCGAACGGGCGCGTTCGGCCAACGTTCGAACGTCCGGCCCGAGTCGCAAACGTCGTCGACGACGAGCGTTTTTTCGCTCGGCTCCCAAACGAGCGGCAAGCCGGAAAAAGACGACAGTTCGACGCCGACGCAAACGCCGCTCGTCGGAACGGCGAAAATCGAATCGAACGGCGAAAAGTCGATTTTCCGCGCCAAGTCGAGACAGCGAAGACGAAATTCGGGCCAAGTCAACGCAAGCCTAGCGTTTTGTGCAGTTGAAGCGACAGCGTCCATTGCGGATTCTCCTTAACGTAACGGATTGTTTTTTCGATATTTCGCGCGGTCGCTTCCGGGTCGTTCGCGACCGCTTTCGGTTGCAGGTAACGCCCGATCGAGCGCGGCGCCGCGTCGAACGGCGCGAGGTTTTGCCCGTCGTAAACGATTTTCAGGTCGACGGCTAACGAGCTTCGCGCGCACTCGAAAAAACGCAACGCCGTCGCGGCGTCTTCCGGCGTTTTCGGCGAAACTGTTAGGCGTTCAATCCAAT
>JAFTUJ010000367.1 GCA_017466305.1 Thermoguttaceae bacterium | reverse complement strand
TCTCCAAACGACGAAACGACTCGCCGCTTCGAAACGGTCGAAACGGCAAGTCGAATCCGAAACAAACGGCGGCGCAAACCGCGCCTCCGCTCAACGCCGACTACTCAAGCAAGCTCTTGTAGTTGCGCATAATCAAGTGCGCGTCGATCTTGTCGACCAAGTCGAGCGCGACGCTGACGGCGATGAGGAGGCTCGTGCCGCCAAAGAAGCTCGCCAACGCGTAATTTTCGCTGCCGACAAGCAACGTCGTAACGATCGTCGGAATAATCGCGATAATCGCCAAGAAGGACGCGCCGACGTAAGTGATGCGCAACATCACTTTTTCCAAATAGTTCGCGGTGCTGCTTCCCGGACGATAACCTTGGATAAACGTGCCGTGATTCTTCAAGTTTTCCGCCATGTCTTTCGGGTTGAACGTAACGGCCGTCCAGAAGTAGCAGAAGAAGTAAATCAAAACGATTTCCATCACGACGTAAAGGTAGGAGCTGCCCGCGGCAAACATTTCATTCCCGCCGCGCACAAACGAACCCCACCAACCTTGACCTTCGACTTGCGATTCAAGGTAAGCGAAGAGGAATTGCGGGAAGAGCAACAAGCTGCTCGCGAAAATGATCGGCATAACGCCCGCTTGGTTGACGCGCAACGGCAAATATTGACGCGTGCCGCCGTAAACTTGACGCCCGCGAACGTGTTTCGCGCTTTGCGTCGGAATACGACGTTGCCCCTTCGTAACAAAGACGACGGCCAAAACGACGCCGACAAAGATCAACCCCAAGAGGAAGAGCTTTTCCGGACCCATTTTGGTGCCCATTCCGCCCGCTTGCTCCCAAAGATTCACCAAGGCCCCCGGCGCGCTCGCCAAAATACCGGCCATAATCAAAAGGCTGATACCGTTGCCGATGCCGTATTCGTCGATTTGGTCGCCGAGCCACATCAGGAACGCGGTTCCGGTCGTCATCGTCAAGATCGCCAACCAATACCAAGCGAAGGTCAAACGCCCGTCGTCGCCGACGCAAGCGTCAAGAAACATCTTTTGCCCGGCGGCCGCCTGCGCGTTCAACATCGACAAATAAGCCATCGACTGAACGATACAAATAAGAATCGTCGCGTAACGAGTGTACTCGTTGATCTTTTTACGCCCGCTTTCCCCTTCCTTTTGCAGCTTTTCGAGCGGTTCGTAAACCGTCGCCAACAGCTGGAAGATAATCGACGCGGAAATGTACGGCATAACGCCGAGCCCAAAGATCGTCATTTGATCGAGCTGGGTGCCGCTGAAGATCGCGACTTGGCTCAACATATTGCCAAAACCGTCCATCGCGCCGCTGGTCATCGCGGCTTGCATGTTTACATTGTCGATCATCGGAAGGAAAATATTCCAACCGATACGATAGACCGCGATGAGGCCGATCGTCAACAATATTTTTTTTCTCAATTCGGTGATCGAGAAGATGATTCGAAGTTTATCTATCATGCGAATCCTCGAAAGTTTCTATAACGCGACTTTCCCGAAAGCGCTACGCAAACGGACGCCAAACGTTCGCCCGCGCGATCGCAGTCCTTTTGGTCGCGACGCGTTATTCGTTATTTTCCTTACGTCCGACGGCGTCAAGGTAATCGAACGACCGACCGCCGCGAAACGCCTTACGACGCTTCGCCGTTTGACGACGGAATGATCGCCGACCAATATTTTCGGACGACTTTACTATTTTAAAAAATTTTTCGCATTCAACAAGCCGGGTTATCGCGAAAAGCGACCGAATCGACGATTTAGGGCAAAATTTCTCAAAAAATTTAAAAATTTCTTGAAGAATCTAACAATTGTTCGCCCCTGCGTTCGGAACAAAAAAAAATCGTTCGGTTCGAAGGTATCCAAACCGAACGATTTTTCGACGGTCGCCGCGCTCGCCGAACGAGCGGCGACAACAAACCTCCGCGAAAAAGTTAGTTAGCCTTCTTCGCCTTCATCTTGTTTTTAACGACCGGTTTCTTGCCGGGCAGAATTTCGATTTTGCCGCCGGCTTTTTCGACCGCTTCTTTCGCGCCTTGCGAAACGCGATGAACTTTGAAGTTGTAGGCTTTCGGCATTTCGTCGGAACCGATCAATTTAACGACCGATTTCGCGCTCTTGATGAGGCCGCGTTCTTCAAGGACTTCCGGCGTAATTTCGACCGAACCGTCGAACTTGCGAAGAATCGCTTTCAAAGCGACGCTCTCGACAACGTCCGCGAAAACCTTGTTATTGAAACCGCGTTTCGGAATACGACGAACCAACGGAAGTTGACCGCCTTCGAAAACCGGCGACATCGAAAAACCGGCGCGAGCCGCTTGACCGTTGCTACCGCGACCGGCGGTCTTGCCGTTCCCGGAACCCGGGCCGCGACCGACGCGATCTTTTTTAACATTCTTGCGAATGCCATCGTTAATCGTATTAATATTCATTAGAGTTCGACTCCTCGCAATTTCTCGATTTGAGACTTGGTTCGCAATTTATTGAGAGCGTCGAGCGTCGCCTTAACAAGGTTCGCCGAGTTGGCGCTTCCATACGATTTCGTCAAAATGTCGTGAATACCGCAGGCTTCGCAGACCGCGCGAACGGCGGCGCCGGCGATAACCCCGGTACCGGGACGAGCCGGAAGGAGAAGAACGCGGGACGCGCCGAAGCGACCTTCGACGGCGTGCGGAATCGTCGAACCGTCCATGCAAACGGAAGCGAGTTTGCGCGTTCCGTCTTGAACGGCCTTATTGACGGCCGGCGGAACTTCGTTCGCTTTGCCGTAACCCCACGCGACTTTGCCTTTACCGTCGCCGACGACGACCAAAGCGGTGAAAGAGAACCGACGTCCGCCCTTCACGGTCGCCGAACATCTGCGGATTTTGACGACCTTGTCGACCAACCCGCCTTCATGATTATTTTCGGACATGGCTTATTCTTATTCTTTTTAAGGATTTATTCTATCGTATTCTAAAAAATCGCTAGCGCGAATCGCGAACGAATCACTCGTCGCCTTTGCCGCCGATATCGAGACCGGCGTCGCGGGCGGCGTCGGCCAAAGCCTTGACGCGACCGTGATATTTGTAACCTTTACGGTCGAAAGCGACGGCGGTAACGCCGGCGGCGAGAGCGCGTTCGCCGATCATTTTACCGACAATTTCGGCCGC
>JAFTUJ010000366.1 GCA_017466305.1 Thermoguttaceae bacterium | reverse complement strand
TTGTTGACGCAATATCCGGAGGCGGCGGAGCGGGTCGAGCTGTTGCGACCGGACGGCGGCGACGTCGCGGATCCGTTCGGCGGCTCGGTCGAGGTTTACCGACGGTGCGCTCGGGAAATCGCGGCGGCGGTTCGTGAACGTTTGCCGGAAATAATGTAAAAGTCGGAAAAGTCGCCCTTGTTTGACGCAAAAACGCGCGGCTTTTTTTGAATCGGCGTTAAAATGCGGCGAGTTTGCCGGTTTTGACGACGTTTTGATTTTATTGTTCTTTTAACGTTAATGATTTTTTAAAACGAAAGTTTGAAAAAACGATGAAAAACTTGGCCGATTATATCCGTTCGATTCCCGATTTCCCGAAACCGGGGATTATTTTCCGCGACATTACGCCGCTGATCGAGAACCCGACCGGGCTGAAAGAGGCGGTCGACGGAATCGCCGAAGCGATTTCGACTTGGGGCCCGATCGATAAAATCGTCGCTCCGGAAGCGCGCGGGTTCGTCTTCGGAGCGCCGCTCGCGTTGCGTCTCGGAGCGGGGTTGGTTCCGGCGCGGAAACCGGGTAAGTTGCCTTATAAAACGGTTTCGGTCGAGTACGCGCTCGAGTACGGGACGAACACGCTCGAAATTCACCTCGATTCGATCAAGCCGGGCGACCGCGTTTTGTTGCTCGACGACTTGCTCGCGACGGGCGGAACGGTCGCCGCTTGCCGCAAGTTGGTCGAAGGGCAGGGGGGCGTCGCGGTCGGTTGCGCGTTCGTCATCGAGCTGGTCGACTTGAAGGGGCGCGAAGCGTTGGCGGGCTTGCCGGTCGCGTCGCTGATCGAGTTCGAGGGCGAGTGAGTCGGCGTTAAGTCGCTTGGTTAAAGACGTTGGAGAAACGTTGAAAAAACGTCGGCAAAGAAAGACGGCGCGAGCGTTGCGGAAACGTTTGCGCCGTTTTTTGCGTTATTAATGCGCTATTAAGGAGGAACCGGCTCGTTTGGCGGAGGAAAACGCTTCGTTCGGCGCGCAAAATCCCCGTCGACGTCGGTTTAAACGTTAAAAACGTCGCGACCGGCGCCGTCGAGCGCGTTCGACAGGGAAGCGTCGCCGATTTCGCGGGCGTTTAACCGTTAAAATCGGCGCCGTTTAACGTTAGACGTTTCAAACTTTACGCGGTTTGAACGTCCAGGAGCCGAGCGCTTTCTTGTCGGCGACCATTTCCGCGCTCAGTTTCATTTCGTCTTTCGTAATCGTCGCGTGAATGCACGTCGCGCCCTTGAGTTCCGGGCCGCCGCCGACGATTTGCGCCCAGCCGCGCTCCGCCGTCGGTTCCGCGTAGCTGAAGCGGTGTTGGTGCGCCGCGACGAGGAGTTGGACGCCGTGACGATGGAGAATCGGGCCCCAAAGTTTTTGACACGTCCATTGGTACGACGCCCATTTGTCTAAAATGTTGCCCGGGTTCGCTTTCGGGTTCGCGTCGTAAAGCGGAATATGGCAGAACGCGACGATAAACGGCGCCGACGCGATCTCCGGACGGGAGAGCGCCGACTCGAGCCAAGCCGTTTGCAGTTCGCGGTACGGCTCGTAGTTCGCCATCGACGACCAAGCCGGATGCCAGTCCGGTTTGTCTTCGCCGGTGTCGAGAATCACCGCCGCGAGCGGACCTTGACGGAACGCGTAGTTGCAGCCGAGTTCGGCGAAACGCGGGTCGTCGTGTTTCCAGGTCGTGAAGCATTTTTTCAGGTCGCGCACCCATTTGCCGCGGCGGTCGTGGTTCCCGGCGGCGAAAACGAGCGGGCGTTCGGCGGCGTACGGCTTGCCGTTCGGGTTCGCGATCGATTTTTTCGCGACTTCGCTCGTCATGTAGTCGGAGCAAACGTCGCCGTTCCAGACGATGAAATTCGGCTTCAGCTCGTCGAAACGTTCGATCAGTTTGCAGATCGTCGGGACGGTGTTGTGCGTGTCGTTCATGACGCCGAACGAAACTTTTTCCGGCGCCGGGCCGACCGTTTCGAAGGAGTAAACGTCGCTGTATTCCGGCGCGGAAACCGTTTTGTTGTAAGCGTTAACGTAATCGAACGAACAGGTCGCGGTTCGGTAATAGTACTTCGTGTTCGGCGCGAGGCCTTCGATACGAGCGTTCAGGAAGTCGACTTCGTACGGGTTCAAACCGAACTCCGAATTGCGGGCGAATTTGCCGAGGTCCGGCGTCGTTCCCCATTCGACCCAACCGGTCGCCGGACGGTTCAGCGACCAAGCGATCGACGCGCTCGTTTCGGTAACGTTTTGCAGGAGCGGGAAGGACGCCGCGATTTTTTCCGGTTGAGCCGGTTTTTCCGCCGCCTTGGCGCCGTCTTGGGCGAGCGCGTCGGCGCCGGACGCGAGAACCGAACCGGTCAAACCGGCCGCGGCGAGGGAACCGAAGAAGGAGCGACGGTCGAAACCTTGGGAACCGTTGGACGAAGGATTCATAACAAGCCTCCTAAAACGTCGACGGCAAACGGCGGGCGGAAAGGCCGCGTCGGGCGCCGTCGAACGAGCGCTATAGTAATAAGGACAAAATGCGAGCGCGTCGATTTTGCGGAAATGTCGCCGCGATTTTGAATCCGGAGCCAAACGATTTCGAATCCGGAGCCAAACGATTTTGAATCCGGAGCCAAACGATTTTGAATCCGGAGCCAAACGATTTCGAATCCGGAGCCCGAGCGAGGCGCGTTCGGAGCGGGCGAGGGCGCGAAAATCGGCGCTTTCATTTAATCATACCGCAACGCCGCCGCAAAATAAACCGTCAAAACGGAATTTTTCGCGATTTTTTCCAAATTTTTCCTCGAACGGCGCAAAAATTCGACGCGAAGCGGAACGAAATCGCGTCGTTCGCTTGACGGCGGACGCGCGAGCGGTTTAAATGGGGGGAAACGCGGCAAGAAAAGCGGCAAAAGCCGGTTAAAGTAGAGGAAACGGCGAAACGGCGCCGGTTTTAGCGATTTTGCGTCGCCGACTTCCGCAAAACCGACTTCGCTCGGAAATTTTGAACGAGAATTTAAGTAAGATAGAAAGATTGCGCAAAATGAAACGGTTCTTTCTCGGCGGTTTGACGTTCCTGAGCGTCGCGGCGGCGCTGGTCGTCGGCGGCGCGGCGAGCGTCTTCGCTTGCACCAACCTCATCGTTACCAAGGGCGCGTCGGCGGAAAACGCTTGCGTCGTTACGTACACGGCGGACAGCGCCGGGTTCTTCGCGAAACTGGCGATCGTCGAAGCGTCGGACGGCTCGTTCCGACCGGCGGGCGGCTCCGACGTCTTCCCGGAAGGGACGCCGACTTACCGCGTCTTCGGCTTCTGCGGCGAGACGGTGATCGACGAGTTTCAAGGAATTATGAACGAGAAACAAGTCGCGATCGCGGAAACGACCTTCGGCGGGTTCGAGGAACTGCAAAACAAGAACGGCGCGAAGTTTATGTATCCGGAGCTGATGACCGCGGCGCTCCAAGGCGCGGCGACCGCTCGCGAAGCCGTCGAGCTGATGGGGCGTTTGGTCGACGAACACGGGGACGCCGACGTCGGCGAGTCGATCTCCGTCTGCGACAAGAATGAGGCTTGGATTTTCGAAATCAGCGGCACCGGCTCGACCGAAGAAACCGAAAATAAGGGTTGCGTTTGGGTCGCGGTTCGCGTTCCGGACGGCGAAATCACCGCGCACGCCAACCAAGCTCGGATCGGCGTCTTCCCGAAAAACGACCCGGCGAATTGCATTTACTCGAAAAACGTCGAGTCGTTCGCGATTGAAAAGGGGCTGTACGACCCGAAATCGGGCAAGCCGTTCTCCTTCTGCGAGGCTTACGGCAACATCGACATTACGAGCCTGCGCGCCTGCGAAAAACGCGTTTGGAGCATCTTCCGCCGCGCCGCGCCGTCGCTGAATCTGCCGGTCGATTACGCGCAAGGCGTCGAGGGCGCCGCGCCGTATCCTTGGTCGATTAAGCCGGACCAAAAGCTGACGACCGCCGACGTCGCCGCCCTGATGCGCGACCATTACGACGGAACCGAGTACGACATGAGCGAAGGAATCGACGGCGGTCAGTTCGGGATTCCGATGCGCTGCCGCCCGCTTTACTGGGAAGTCGACGGCAAAAAGTACATGTGGGAACGCCCGATTTCGACGCAACAAACTTGCTTCTCGATCATTACGCGCTCGACCGCCGACCTCCCGGACGCCGTCGGCGGGTTGGTTTGGTTCGGTTGGGACGACACGTACACGACCTGCTATTCGCCGATTTACGCCGCGACGACGCGGATTCCGGCGTCCTGCGACTGCGGCTCGATCAAGCGTTTCGAGATGAAGTCCGGCTGGTGGACGTTCAACTTCGTCGCCAATTACGCTTACCCGCGTTATAAGGAAATGATTCCGGAAATCAAGACGGTTCAAGAAGA
>JAFTUJ010000365.1 GCA_017466305.1 Thermoguttaceae bacterium | reverse complement strand
GGAATCGGTTAACGGGATGATTCGCGTTTACACGCCGTTTAACGACGAAGACCGCAACGTTCCGCCGAACGACTCGAAGGGGATCGCCGTCGACGCGCGCTCCGTCGTTCGCGAGTTTGAGGAAGAGTTTGCGAATATCGTCAACTTGATCGCGACGAACGACGTCGGGAATCAAAGCGCCGTCGCGGACGTGTGCGGCGTCAACGACGCCGGCGAGGAAGTCGTTGTTTTGAAAGACGTTCCGGTTACCCATTTGCTGTATTTGGAAAAAGCGCTCGCCGACCTGCGCGCCTTTGTCGAAGCCGCGCCGACGTTGAACCCGATGCAAAACTGGACGTACGACGAGAACCGCGCTTGCTATGTTACCGAGCCGGTGCGTTCGATTCGAACGACGAAACAAAAGACGCGCTTCGTGAAGGCGGAAGCGACCGAGCATCACCCGGCGCAAGTCGAAATTTTCGACGAAGACGTTCCGGTCGGGACTTGGGCGACGACCTATATTTCGACCGCGTTCGACGGAACGACGAAAAAAAGCTTCCTCAAGCGGATCGATTCGTTGGTCGACGGCGTTAAAAAAGCGCGCGAACGAGCGAATTCGCTCCAAGTCGAGCAAGCTCGTTTCGGGAATCAAATCGTCGATTTCGTTTTCGGAAACGAGGTTTGAAAAGAATGAATAACGAGCGTTATTTGGCGCTTGGGCGACGTTCCTTTGAACGCGAAAACGAACGGACGGCGCCGCGTCAAACGCTCGAACAGAAATCGCTTTACCGTCGTCGGCGCGAACGGGTCGGCGGCGGTAAAGCGAGTAGGAATTGTAAAATCGGTATATTTGGTTTAATCGTTGGAAAAATGTAAAAATTTTTGAAACGTTGTTAAAAAGCCTTGACATATCGCCGCAATTATATATAATGTAAGATTAGAGGAATTTTAACCGTTGCAGATCGTCGACGACGTATTTTTTTCGTCGCGCTTGAGTTTTTTTCGAGCGGTCGTTCGTCTTGCGGAACGTAAGTCCTGCGAGCAAGCGGGAAAGCGAAAAGCTTGGAACGAGGTGAAAAGCGTCTGCGCGTCCGGTTAAGGGGCGAGCGAACAAAGTCGATCAACTCAAACGGTATTTGCGCTAAATTCGCGCGACGCCGAAACTTAACGTTGAAATAGAACTAAACCTCCCGCGACCTGCCGAGCGGCGCAATTGGGCGCGCCGTTTGAGCAAAGCGTCCGGAGTTTCGAATATAACAGTAGCGTAAACTTAAGTTAAGATTGAAGTTAAGGTTAAAACGCCGGTTTTTCCGGTCTTTTGAGACTATCGCTACCAAATTAAGTTTCGATTAAGCGGAACCTTGCGTAAAAACTTCCTTATTTCGTGTTGGAAATGCCAGTTCGAATCCGGCTTCGGCCTCTTTGAGAACGGCGGCGCGTTAGCGTCGGTTCGTTTTTGTTGTAAACGTCGAGCGACGTAAAGCGAAAAGTTCTCTCCTGGTTTTAAGGCCGAATGGGCAAAGGGTAAGCCGCCAACGTTGTGGTTTAAGGACGTTTTTTGCGCAATAAATTTCAATAAGACTAAAAGATGCTTAATTGATTCCCGTTGAACGACTTCAATAAGAAGTCTGACGGACAAAAACGAAGGGCCGCGCTCCGAGGGTATGGGGCGCGGTTCATTTTTTTCTTGACGTTGAATTTTGGAGCGATCGTTATTTGGGGGCGCCGTATTATCGGCGTCGAGTTTGCGCCGTTGTTGGAGCGTTGGGGGCGCCGAAACAACCGCGTCGCGATTTGGCGACAGCTTGAAGCGTCGGCGTTTATTTTTTCTTGCGTATTTTAGCGAATTTGGCGAGTTCGCGGGCGCGGTCGGCGGCGATTCGCGCGGCGCCTTGTAGCGCCGACCAGTCGGCGTCGGCGTATTCCGGCCAAGCGTAAGGCTTTCTCTTCATTTTTGACAAGGCGTCGAAACGCTTCGCCGACTCCGTGTAACGTCCGATTTGAAAGAGCGCGAGGGCGTACCCGAATTTCGCTTGCCCGGCGTCGTTATTGCCGAAGCCGAAACGACTTTGAGCGTCGCAGGGCGTGGGATCGGACAAGACGTCGCTCGACTCGCTCCAACGTTCGAAAAACGGGAGAACGGTTTGGGTAAACGCTTTGTTTGCGGAGGTTAAGAGCGTTTCAAGCGGGGAGGAGGGCGACGTTTGCGGCGACGGATTGGGCGAAGAATCGCGTTCGTAATCGAAATACCAATGCGTTTCGGCGAAATAGGCGTTCGCGAACCGCTTCTCGACGAGCGTTTTAAAACGAGCGAGCGTCGCCTGCGTTGCGGCGTCTTGCGACGCGGCGTCCCAAAGGGAAAAATCGGGTTTTTGATAATAATAACCGTAAAATCCGAAATTGTAACCGGGAAGAACTTCGAGATGAAAACGTTGACAAAGCGTTGCCGTTTCCCGCGTCCAAGTAACCGGATTTTCTCGCGTAAAACCGAGCGGTTCCAAGACTTGCGCGCATTTTTCTTGACAAGTTCGCAACGACTCGGCGCCCGCTTTGAGTTTGCGAGTCGCGCTTTCCGCTTCCGGCGCGAACGCGGAAGACGCAAATTCCCGCGTCCAAAAGACTTTCAGTTGTCGATCGTAATGCGGAAACGCGGTCGCGAGCGGTTCGGGAATCGGCGTTACCGGACGTCGCGAGACGGGAGAGACGGTTGAAACGGCGCCGTCGGATTGCGAACGCGATTGAGATTCGAGCTTTTGACGGACGCTTAAAGCGCCTAGGCGCGCGACTTCGAGAAGAAGTCGATCGCCTTCGGAAACGGAGAGCGGGTTGAACGCGAATTCGTTGAAACGCTCCGGAACCGCTTCGAAACGGGCGAGCGCTTCGACGTAATTCCCGGCGCGGTAATAGTTTTGCGCGGCGGCGAACTCGCGACCCGGCCCGGCTTCGCGACCGAGCGCGACCTCTTGCTCGAGTCGCCCGGCTTCGTATTCGCGCAGGAGGTCGTCGGTTTCGCGGAACCGTTCGAAGAAGGGAAGAATTTCGGTTTGAAGGAACGTATCCGCTTGAACGACAAGGGGTTCGAGTTCGCCGTCTTTAGGAAGGTACTTCCAATAAAGAGGCGTTCCGAAGAAATCCGTCGTCGGCTCCAACACGGTTCTGCCGATCTTGGAAAGGACCTCGAAACGCGGTTTTTCTTTGCGGAACCGAGCGATAAGCGCTTGCGATTCCGCGTCTTGCGGCGCGTCGTCCCAACAAGCGTAACCCGGTTGAAGATAATAACCGAACGTAACGGCGAAAAAGTCGCGGCGATCCCAAAAAGCGAACCGACAATAGCGGCGAAGCGACTTCGTTTTTTGCGTCCAAGTCGGCGAAGCGCCGCGCTTAAAGCCAAGCGGTTCAAGACGTTGCGCAAAAACTTCGTCGAGGCGGCGGCGCAAATCGCTTTTGAGCGTTGCGAGCGCGGCGTCGTCGGTTTGCGGGTCGGGCGCTTGCGTCGAGGAAGGGGAGACGGGCGGCGGCGTCGGGCGCAAGGAAGACGCGACGACGGGGGAAAGCGACGCGGCGTCAAACGTTGGATTCGCGGCGAGGCGGCGGGCGTCGGGCGATTCGTAAACGACGATCGGAGCGTCATTTGCGAGTTCCTCTAAACGCCGAATCGCTTGCGTCGCTTTCGCTTCGTCGTCCGAAAAACGCGCTAACCAAAGAAGACGCGCGGCTTCCGCTGCTTCGTCGACGTTGAGCGACGCGAACGACGAGCGCTTAAACGAGCGCGGCGAAAGGGTTTGCGAAGGCGTCGGTTCGAGAGGACGTCGCGTCGCGTTTGGGCCCGGGCCGTCGACGGCGAGTCGTTCTTTAGCGACGGCGGCGCCGAGTAACGCAAGCTCGAAAGCGGCGCGGCTGTACGGCGTGTAACAGTCGCTCGATTTGGCGTCGGCGAGCGCGTCGAAGAGGGCGAGCGCTTCGGCGTTTTGACCGTTTTGGAGTCGCAACGCGCTTAAATTCAAGACGTTAAGAACGGAGTCGGGGCCGAAATAAAGCTCCGCGTCCGCATTGTCCGTATTGAACGGCGTTTGTTCGAGCGAGTAGAGAAGATTGCGTTCTCGGCCCGCTTCGGACGCGGCGAGCGCTCCGTCGTCGTAGGCGCGCAACAGGTCGAGCGCTTCACGGCGTCGCTCGAAAAGGGGAACGATATGCTCGGCGAGGAGTCGGGCGAGGCGCTCCGCGGCGTCGTCGCCGTCGACGTTGAGACCGTAAGACCGATTAAGCGCGTTGCGGCGTTGACTGTCGTCGCGGTAGGGGGAGAAGGCGAGGCTTTACTCTTGAAAATAAGCGACAACATGTCGCGCAGCGGCGGCTTTGGCGGGCGGCCAAGAATCGAACGAGCCCAAAACGTCGAAAATCGGAGAGGACGCGAGGCGGCAGTCGTACCAAACGTAGACGGCGCCGTAGTAGAATTGGAGCCCGCAACGCTGACGGAGCGTTTGGGTTCGACGCGTCCAATAATAAAAAAGTCGGTAATTTAACTTCGGCGTAAAACCAAGCGGTTCCAGTGTTTGCGCTAAAAGCGAAACAAGGCGCGGGGCTAAATTGTTCGGCAAATTAGCGACGGGCGGGAGAGGCGGCGCGGTCGACATTGAGCGGATTCCTTCGGCGGACGAGGGGGGAAACGGTATGTTTGAATTTGTTGAAAATTGTTTTAGGTTTCAGCGCGCGGTCGCTTTGGCGCTTATTTTTTCTTGGAGCGTTCCTTCGCGAGTTGGCGAACGCTTGCGGCGGCGATTCGCGCGGCGTCGTGTAACGTCGCCCAATCGGCGTCGGCGTATTCTTGCCGAGCGTAAGGTTTTTTCTTTAACTTTGACAAGGCGTCAAATCGTTTTGACGACTCGGTGTAACGTCCAGCTTGGAAAAGCGCGATCGCAAGGCAAAGTTTGTCCGCCGCGTCGTCGCTTACGCTCGGCCTTGTCGAAAAACCGGACTTTTGATAACTGGGGCGCGGAGCGTCGAGGACGTCGCGCGACGTCCGCCAATAGTTGAAAAACGGGACGACTGTTTCTTTAAAGCCTTTATCGAGCTTGTTTCGCGTCTCGTCGAACGACGACGGCGTCCGCTTCGACGGGGGCAAAAAACGACCGCGAACGTCTTCTCGAATCTCTTCCCGAGTAATAACGGTTCGGACGACGTCGTCGGACCGCGGGAAGTAGGTGATCGGCGTCGCCCAATTGAGATGCCAAGAGCCGTCTTCGGAATTCGGGAACGCGCCGTCCGGCCAACGCTTCGCGGCGAACGCTCGCCAACGTTCGATAACCCCTTGCGTTTCTTCGTCTTGCGGCGCGGCGTCCCAAGGCGAGAAGTCGAG
>JAFTUJ010000364.1 GCA_017466305.1 Thermoguttaceae bacterium | reverse complement strand
GACGCGCACCCGGCGACGGGCGTCGACTGGTACGGCGCGGCGGCGTTTTGCGATTGGTTGGCGAAGGAAACGGGCCTCCCGGTTCGACTGCCGACCGAAGCCGAATGGGAGCGAGGCTGTCGCGCCGAAACGACGACGGCGTTTTCCTTCGGCGACGACCCTTCCGCGATCACGAGTTACGCCAACGTCGGCGACAAAAGTTACAACGACTTTTTCGGACGCGCGGCAAAATTCGTGGGCGACGACGGTTACGTCTTTACGTCGCCGGTGCGAACTTTCGCCTCGAACCCTTGGGGGCTGTACGATATGCACGGCAATGTTTGGGAATGGTGCGCGGACTGTTACGTCGCGGAACGAAGCGACGAAATAAGCGACGGCAAAGCCGACGGCGTTTTGCGAACGTTAAAGGGCGGAAGTTGGAGCGAAATTCCGAAATCTTGTCGTTCGGCCAAACGTTATCATCAGAAGCCGTCGGCGCGTTATTGCTATATCGGTTTCCGAGTTGCGATCGAAGGGGGCGAAGCGGCGCCGACGGACGTTGCCGAAGGAAAGTAACGCGAACGAGCGCAACTCGCTTAAATTAAGGCGAAACGTATGAAAACGAAGAGTGTGAAAGCGCGCGTCGCGGTTTGGGGCGCCGTCGCGTTGGGGGGAGCGGCGTTCGCGACGTTACCTGCGGAAACGCGGAGCGGAATCGACGCGGACGGGCAAACGCTTGGAGCCGAGCCGCTCGACGTTGCGTCGAAGCCGGGAACGAAAACGACCGCGAAGATCGTGTTGATCGACGGGGAATTGAGGTTCGTTCGCGTCGCCGAGGACGACGAGACGTCGCGCGCTTCCGGCAAAAAAGGCGTCGCGGCGCCGGTCGCGGACGATCGGGAGATTGTTTTTGACGAAGATCTCGAAAGCGTCGCGGCGCCGGTCGCGGACGATCGGGAGATTGTTTTTGACGAAGACCTCGAAAGCGTCGCGGCGCCGGTCGCGGTTTCTCGCGAAAATTCCGACGTCCCTTGGAACGCGGAACCTAAAGCGGGAACGCGCAAAACGTTAACGTTGAACGGCGTCGAGTGCGCGTTCCGTTATTGTCCGGCGGGAACCTTCGAAATGACCGGTAGAACGGCGGACGAATTCTTTGTCAAGATGATGTTGGACGACGACGAGGACGCGAACGACGACGCCCAACGCGTCGCGCCGAACGCCGTTAGCCTCGTCGAATCCGACGAGGGGGCGAGCTTCGTAACGCGGAGCGATCCGGTGAACGACCCGACTTTTCGCGCGACGATTTCGAACGGTTTTTGGATGATGGAAACCGAGACGACGCAAGAGTTATGGGAAGCGACGACGGGCGAGAATCCGAGTTGCTTTTCGCCGACCGGAGACGCCGCCGACGCCGTCGAGGGGCTCGACGCGTCGCGTTTTCCGGTGGAGAACGTCAATTGGGACGATTGCCAAAAGTTCGCCGAAAAACTGAACGCAAGCGGTTTCGCGCCCGACGGTTTCGAGTTTCGTTTGCCGACGGAAGCCGAGTGGGAATTCGCTTGCCGCGCGGGGACGACGACGGATTTCTTTTGGGGCGACTCTTTGAACGGAGATAAAGCTAACTGTTGCGGAAGCTCGCCTTACGGCGTCGCGAAGCCGGGCCCCGATTTGCAACGAACGACCGAGGTCGGGAGTTACGACCCGAATCCTTGGGGCCTTTACGACATGCACGGCAACGTTTCCGAATGGTGCGCCGACTGGTTCGCGTCTTACGACGCGTCGCCGAAGACCGACCCGACCGGGCCGAAGTCAGGAAAAGGTCGGGCGGCGCGCGGCGGGTCTTGGGCCGGGATGGCTTGGACGTGCAAGTCGACCGTGCGATCCGCGCAAACGCCCGAAACGAGAGGCCCTAACGCCGGCGTTCGCCTTGTGTTAGCTCGCGTCGCGAACGACGCGGCGAAAGCGAACGACGCGGCGTCGTCGGACGGCGAAGCGAAAGCGAACGAGCGTCGCGCCGTCGGCGAAAACGGCGCGACGCCGCGAGTCGCGGTTCCGGTCGAAGCGGCGACGAGCGAAGAAGAGGCGGAACGCGATTTCGAGTTTATTCGTCGCAAGGAGGCGGCGCGTTTGGTTGCGTCGACCGGCGTCGTTACGGTCGACGGAGCGCCGGTCGACGGCGCGACCGTCGTTTTTGCGCCTGTTGCCTTGGGCGGAACCGCCGCGAGCGCGACAACCGACGCGAACGGCGAGTACGAGGCGACCGGGCTCGTGCCGGGGGATTACAAAGTTGCGGTTTCGAAGTCCGCGCCGCTCGACGAAGACCAAGCGGCGTTCGAAGCGGGCGAGATTACCTACGAGGAACTTCAAGAACGTAAGACGGTGGGCGGTCGCGCGTCGCGCGGCGAAAGTCTCGTTCCGGAAGTGTTTTCCAGCCTCGCGACGACGCCGATAACCGTTACGATCGGCGAAAGAAACAACGTTTTTGATTTTGACTTGTCGTTTTAAACGCCGCCGTTAAAGGCGTTGCGTTTTATTGAAACAGCGGTGAAAAGCGGGCGAAAGGCGCGTTTTAGCGTTCGTCGTCGCGTTTCCTTGCGAACGTTCGTCGAGAAATCGGCGAACGTTTTTTTTTAGCTTGGCGAAGATTTTGCGCTAATTTGGACGATCGGCGCGCTCTTATTAGCGGGCGCCGCCGACGAACGCGTCGAACGGCGCGGAGAGAGCGTCGAAAAGGCGGGAAGAAAAAAACGCTGAGAAGAAAAGGAAACGCGATGAACGAAAAAAATAACGCGACGACGATAAAAGAAGATAACGGCGAGGCGACCTGGACGACGGAAGCGGAGGCGGGCGCGCGTCGAACGCTGAGCGTCGGCGGCGTCGAGCTGGCCTTTCGCTATTGCCCGGGCGGAAAGTTCGCGATGGGAAGCGAGCGGAGCGAAGTCGGGCGAGTCGAAGACGAAAAACGGCGCGAAGTCGAGTTGACGCAAGGAGTTTGGATGCTGGAAACGCCGGCGACGCAAGCGATGTGGGAAGCGGCGCTCGGGTCGAATCCGAGTTATTTTTCGCCGTCGGGCGGGGGCGCTTACGACGTCGAGGAGATTTGGGACGCGTCGCGTTTTCCGGTGGAGAACGTAAGTTGGGAAGATTGCCAAAAGTTTGTCGACGCGTTGAACGCTTCCGGTTGCGCGCCGGAGGGTTGGCGTTTTCGCCTCCCGACCGAAGCGGAGTGGGAGCGCGCTTGCCGAGCGGGGACGGAGACGCCGTTTTTTTGGGGCGACTCGTTGAACGGCGACGCCGCGAACTGTCGAGGTTGCGCGCCTTACGGAACGTCGGAGCGCGGCGCGGCGTTGGGGCGTCCGACGGCGGTCGGTTCTTACGCGCCGAACGCTTGGGGGCTTTACGATATGATCGGCAACGTGCGGGAGTGGTGCGCCGACCGTTACGGAGAGTACGGCGACGACGAGACGACCGACCCGACCGGCGCGAAGGCGGGTTGGAATCGCGTCTTGCGCGGAGGAAGTTGGAACGACGACGCGGCGGAGTGTCGAGCGGCGCGGCGGCTTTTTTATCGGCCGACGTACAGGAGCCCCGATTACGGTTGCCGCGTTGTTTTAGCGCAAGCGACGTGGCGTCGCGAAGAAAAGCGGGGGGCGGAAGGCGGCGACGGTTTTGAGCGCGGCCAAGCGGCAAAAGCGGGCGAGCGGCGCGCGTTAACTATCGACGGCGTTGAGTTTGCGTTTCGTTATTGCCCGGCGGGAACGTTTTGGATGGGGAGCGCGGAAGACGAGGGCTGGCGGCAAGGCGACGAAAGCTCGCGTCGCGAAATCGTCCTGACGCGCGGCTTTTGGCTCTTGGAGACGCCGACGACGCAAGAAATGTGGCGCGTTGTAATGGGCGATAATCCGAGTTGGTTTTCGGAGTTTGGCGGCGGCGCGGAGGCGGTCGCGGAGTTGAACGCGTCGCGTTTGCCGGTCGAGCGCGTAAGTTGGGACGACTGCCAAGATTTTATCGATAAGTTGAACGCTTCCGGCGTCGCGCCGGAGGGTTGGCGTTTTCGTCTCCCGACCGAAGCGGAGTGGGAATACGCCTGTCGCGCCGAGACGGAGACGCCGTTTTTTTGGGGCGACGCGTTGAACGGTTTTGACGCAAATTGTTTCGGGAAACATCCTTACGGAACGTTTGAAGAGGGCGATTTTAAGCGGCGGACGTCGGAAGTCGGGCGTTACGAGCCGAATCTTTGGGGGCTTTGCGATATGAGCGGCAACGTTTGCGAGTGGTGCGCCGACTGGTACGACGAGGAAACGGGCGAAGCGTGGAACACGGCGGACCCGACGGGGCCGTTGTGGGGCGATTTTCGCGTCGTTCGCGGCGGCAGTTGGTTCTGCGACGCCAGCGCGTGTCGGTCGGCGTTTCGGCGCGGTTGCGATCCGGCGACGCGGGTTTTTACGATCGGTTTTCGCTTGGCGCTGAGCGAAGTTTAGCGAAAACCGAGCGTCGCGAAGGCGCCAATTGCGGCGAGTTTCTCTTTTTTCACTTGCGCTTTTCCCGTAAATTCGTTAAATTTTAACCAAACTAACGGGCGCGACGGCGGCGAACGTCGCTCGCGTTGCGTTGGTCGAATCGGTCGGATTGGTTAAGTCGGTTGAATCGGTT
>JAFTUJ010000363.1 GCA_017466305.1 Thermoguttaceae bacterium | reverse complement strand
CTTTATTCGCGCCTCGTCGCCGACCCGAACGGCCCGCGCCTCCCGGTCGTCGTCCGGCTGATCAACGCCGACGGTTCCCCGCTCTTCGTCGGCTCCGGCAAAATCCCCGGAACCGACCTCGACTCGACCGGCTCCGTCAAGTGCGACCCTTATTATTGGTTAATCGAAAAATACCTCAAAACCGGCAAACTCAACCCGACCGAAGGCGGGTATTACCTCGACGCCGACTGGATTCGCCGCCCGATCGGCGCGACGCAGAACCATTGCTTAACGAACCGCGACTTCGGAATCTCCCGCGCCGCCTTCTTCTTCGACCTGAGCCCTTGGGACGACGAAACGCTGAACGACGACCCGAATCAGCCGCTCGGCGCCGATTTTAACGCTTTTAACGCTATTCTTGGCGCCGCGTACGACGCGACCGGCGGACAAAAAATGATTCGCGTCGCGGGTTTCACGCCTTGGGACGCGAAATACACCGATCATGGGAACGCCGGGGGGAAACACGGCGGCGTCCAAACCGAATGGCGGCACGCGGAAATTCTTTCCAATTACAACGCCTACCTCGACGCCGACGCGCTCGGGCTCGGCGCGATGGCGAACGCCTCCTTCTTCCAACATTTCCCGCTCGCCGACCGTTATCCGCAACGCAAACCGACGGTCGACGATCTCCGCCGTCGCGGTTATATCGACGATAACGGTTATCCGGTCGATAAAACGTTCGTCGCGATTTACGGCGGCGATTACGACTCCGCCGCTTGGGTTTATCAGACGGCCCCGGTCTTTTGGAACGACGAAGCGCGCGGCTCGATTCCGCTTAGCTGGGCGTTCAACCCGAACCTCGCCGACCGGTTCGCGCCCGGTTTCGATTACCTCCGCCGAACGAAGAGCGACCTCGACTTTTTCGTCGCGGGCGACTCCGGCGCCGGGTACGTCAACCCGACGGCGCTCCTCGAACCGCGTCGATTCTCGAACCTGCCGGACGGGCTCGACGTTTGGGTCGAACATTGCCGCAAGTACTTCGAACGTTGGGATTTAAGCGGAGTCGGTTTCGTCATCGACGGCGACGCCCGCCCGAGCGACCGCGCCGTTTTGGAGCGCCTCGCCGAGTACGCGCCGGACGGAATCACGACGCATTTCGGCCCGAAAATGGGCGTCGTCGACGGCCCGAACGGCGTCAACACCCCTTGGCGCCCGATGAATTTCGACCTCGCCGACCCGCTTTCCGGCGCCAATATTATTTTAGGCGACGTCCGCAAAAATAGAGGCGTTCAATTCAATATTTATCGAACGATTCTTTGGTCGCCGAGCAAGGTGAAAACGCTCTTCGAAACCGTCAAAACGGACGTCGACCGCGGCGCGCGGGTCGAGTTCGTCGACATGTATACGTTCTGGCTCCTCTTGCGTTTAGAAATGGAGCGTCTCGGCGTCGACGAAACCGACGTCCGCCTTTGACGCCCGATTCGTCGCCGTCCGATTTTAACGGTCGCGTCGACGTTAACGCCGCGACGCCGACGCAACCGCCGCCGTTTTCCCCTGTCGCGCCGTTTTTTTCAAAGAAATTTTAAGAAAAATCGGCGAAAACCGGGAAAACCCCCTTCCCAAAACCGAAACGCGGCGTATAATAAGGGCAGAATCGAAGGTTGAGCGGCTCCGACCCGTTCTCCTTTCGACTAGCTTACTTAGCGAATTACAAGACGACTTTCAACGAGGGCCCCTGCAATGGGAGCCTGTGAACCTGGTCAGGCGAGAGATCGAGCAGCCATAAGCGGTAACTTTCATGTGCCGGGGTTCTCGTTGAAAGCCGTCTTTTTTTTCGTTTGCCAATTAACAAAACGCTATTAAAATAACGCGACCAACGAGATATTCCGCGCGATTATCTTTCTTTTATTGATTCGGTTTCCTCTTATTTCCCCCAGTTTCTCTATTCTCTTGTTTTGGTTATTACGAAGTTCGCATTTGGCGAAAAATTTCGCCGAATTTGCGAAAAAATCGGGTAAAATCGCGCCGCGCCGATTGTTTTACCGCGTCTTTCGTTTAAAATAAAGTTAGCGACCGTCGCGCTCGTCCGTTTTGAGCGCCTTTTCGTTATTTTTGCAACGTTAATAAGGTTTTCCCGTGCCCCGCAACCGTTCCGACGCCGCGCCTTCCGAACCGTCTTCCTCTCCGCTCTCCCTTTTTGGCGACTTTACCGAGCAAACGGCGCCCGACGCGTCCGCCGCCGAAACGCCGAAAAAGAGCGCGAAAAAAGGGACGAAAACGACGAAAAAACCGCGTTCCGCCGCCAAAAAATCGGAACAACCGGAAAAATCGGACGCCCCGTCTCTCGTCGACGCGGCGCCGAGCCTCGATCTTTTCGGCGGATTAACCGAAACGCCCGTCAAAACCGCTCAAACGGAAGAACCGGAGCAAACGGAAACGACCGTCGAAACCAACCAAACGCAAGAACCGGCGCAAACAGAAACGACCGCCGAAACCAACCAAATGGAAGAACCGGCGCAAACGGAAGCGACCGCCGAAACCAACCAAACGGAGGAATCGACG